>JANMJD010000181.1:0-17306 GCA_031371195.1 Actinomycetes bacterium
CCGTGGCCGGCCTCGGGGTTTGCCGTCGCCGGATCGGTGTCGTCGATCCATCCGCGGTCGCGGACCTCGATCTCGACGGTGTCGGCGTCCATGCGGACCTCGACATGCACGTCGCCGCGGCCGTGGGCCAAAGCGTTGTCCATCAAGATCTCCAGTGCCTGCCCGACGGCGCCGGGCGTGCCGAAGGAGTCGAGCGCCTTGCGGCCGCCAACGGTCAGGTGACGTTTCAACTGTTCGAAGCGAGGGCGGATGTGATCGGCGTGATGCCGCACCAGCACGGCGACGTCGAACCGCTTGGGATCGGCGATACGTCCTGTTCTGGCCAAGTGGAGCAGATCGTCGATCCGGTGGTCGAGGTCGTGCAACTCGTCCAAGGCGATCTGGGCCTCCTGGGCGGCATCCGGATCCAACGATTCGGAGATGAGTTCGAGTCGCAAGGCGATTGCCGTCGGCGGGCTGCGCAGTTGATGGCTGGCGTTTGCGGAGAATTCACGCTCGGAGCGGACCAGGGTGGCGATCTGCAGGGCGCTGTCATCGAGCGCGTCGGCGAGTGCGTCCATCTCGACCAGCTCGGCCCGGGGTGCTCCGAGCGACAAGTCTCCCGCCGATCTGTGCGGCTGCGGCGGCCAGGCGGGTCAACGGCCGGGTCAGCCGCCGCTACGAGGCGGACTCGGATCTGCCCGGTATTGCGGCTGCCATCACCCGGGTAGAGCTACCCGATCCGCGCTCGACGATCGTCCGCCTCCGTGGTGTTGCGCGGCGCTTTCCGGTCGCCCTGTCGATCACTGGGCTGGTGACCTACGTGATGGCGGCGACCGACTGGGATTGCACGCCGCCGCTCAACGAGACAGCGGTGCGTCCTGCGGGGCGTTCTCGCTGAAGGGGCCTGCGCCACTGCGCTACCGGCGGGCCGTATCCGCACCTGGGTTGCCGTCGCGCTTGTCGGACTACTCGCACTGTTGGCCCTCGTCCGACGCGACGAAGCCGAGGTGCAGCACCTGCTCGCGTCGCTGTGCGGTATCGCCCTCGGCAGGCTCGCCGTCGGGCGGGAGGACGCACCGTGAACCGCGCCGATCCCCCGGTCGCCGGCCGGCCGGCATCCCGAGTCGCATCGCCGGTCCGGATCATGTTGCGTCTCAGGTTCACCGCGCTGGTGGCGGCAGTCGTGATCGCGATGCAACTTCTGCCCGGCGGGTGGACGACCAACGAGGTCGCCGTACGACGGCTCGGGATCAACTGGTCCACGTTGGCGAGCGGGCAGATCTGGCGGCTCGTCACCGACATCTTCGTACAGGGCCATCCCGGGCTGCGCTGGTCCGTCCTCATCCCGTTCCTCTGGGTCGGGGTGACCGAGTGGCACCTCGGCTGGAGGATCACGGCGATCGCCTTCTTCGTCACGGATTGGCTGAGCACCGTGTCGATTCTTGCCGCATTGCGGCTGGCGTCGACCCACAGCCAATGGTCACTCCAAGAGATCTGGCGATTCGACAGCGGTTCGTCCGCGGCGATCTACGGAACGCTGGCGGCGTTCTGCGGGTCTCGGCGCGGGCCGGACGCCTGGATCGGCCCGGTGCTGCTCATCCAGATGATGGCCGCCATCTGGCTGACCGACCGCCGGTTGTTCGACGTCCAGCATTTGGTGTCGATCGGTGTCGGACTGCTGATCGGCTTCGTCGCCGCGGCCCGATCCCGAACGCCCGATCTCGACCGGCTGATGTCGGTGGATTTCTGCCGACGACCGACGTTGGACGTCTGATTCAACCGGGACTGATTCAACCGGGACCGGAGTCGAACGGAGCAAGGGTCATCGGGCGCGAGGCCGGCTGGCTCGACGACTGGATTTGGCTGCGACCGCCCGCGCCGCGTCCATCTCGGAGGTCGCGCCCGCATTGGCCAATCCGCCGGCCCGGTCCTCGAGGTGGGCCCGAACGAACCAGTGGTAACGCTCCAGGATGCCGCTCTGACCGACCAGGAGGTCTTGTGAGATCGCGTCGTCGTCCTCGGTCGCGGCGATCGCGGCCCGGTGGGCGGTGATGACCCCCTGGTAGACGAGGTCGAGGGCCCCCAGGTGGGACAGCGAATCCGCCCGCCCCAGGTCGTAGTCGTCCCAACTGCGTTCCTTGACGATTCGCCCGGGCAATCCGCTCGGAACTCCGCCGAGCGTGGCGATGCGCTCGGCTAGATCATCGACCATCGCCTGGACTCCCTCGTGCTGAGGATCGAGCATCTGATGCACGGCGATGAAGTTGGGCCCGACGACATTCCAATGGATGTGCTTGAGGGTCAGGGCGAGATCGACAAGGGAGACAAGGCGCTGTTGCAACAATGCCCCAACCTGGGTGCCGACCTTGCTCGACAGCGTCGGAACGGTGAACGACGCTTGGCGGGAGGTCGTCACCGCCTGGGTGGTGGCACCCCGCTTCGTCGCCTTTTTCCTCGAATCGGTTGTCGTTGCCATCGATACTCCCTATGTGGCGGGTCGCGACCGCGACGCCGTCACCATTCGTGCCCGCTTCGTACGGGGTTCAAACCTGGATTCGCATCGGACAGCTGGTGCAACTCGTGATGCCAACCGGCGTTCATCCCAGGCGACGCAGCGGTCCGCCCGTGGTCGACGGCCGCACCCGAACTGCCGCGTCGACGACCCAGCAGCCTTCCGCGGCGACGATCACCGAGTTGAGGTCGATCTCGAACAACTCGGGGTGGTGATCCATGGCCGTTGACACGGCGACGATCACATCGGCGGGAGCGTCGAAAGTGCTGCCGAGCTCGGCGATCACACGACCGACTCGCGATTCGGCCAGCATCTCGACCGCCCCGGCCACGCTGACAGGTCCGAGCCGCACGATCTGATCGTCGAGTGAGTCGGCGAAGACACCGCCCAGGCCGACCGAGATCACCGGGCCGAGCGCCGGATGAACCGTGGCATGGATTCGACACTCGATCCCCGATGGAACCATCGACTGCACGGTCGCTTCGACCAGCCCTCCGACGACGTTGTCGAGCTGATTCCAGGCGATGTCGATCCCGGCGGCGTCGGAGAGATCGAGGGCTACTCCGGCGTCGAGGCCGCGGCCGGGACGGGGACGCGTATTGGCCTTCAACACCACCGGATATCCGAGCTCGTCGGCGGCCGCAACGGCGTCGTCGCGGTTGGTCACTGCGCGGCTCGATGCCACCGGAATGCCCCATGCGCGGAGTAGTTCGATCATCGGGCCCAAGGGGAGCAGCGTTCCGTCGGGTCGCCGCTCGAGCGCGGCGTCGATCAGTTCCCGCACCCGGGGTTCGGGCCGCGCCCCCGGTTCTTCAGCCGCCATCGACGGCACGACTTCGGTCGTAACCGCCGTCCTCCATCGAGCGTAGGTGTGGATGCGTCCGAGGACGTGGGCGACATCGTCGGGAAAGGCGAAGTTGGGAATGGTCGAACCAGGGCAGATCAAGCCGTCATCGCGGCCGAGGAGCACTGCCACCGTTGGGAGGTGCGGCTCGGACGCCGGGTGAGCGGCGAGTTGTCGGGCGAACACGTCATCGGTCGGAGCGACAGGAGGGGCATGAATGACGACCACGGCGTCGTGCGTGCCACCGACCCGGCACGCCTCGATGGCGTCGACGTACTCGCCGGCGCCGGCCGACCAGAGGAGTTGGTGCCAGCCGGGCCGTCCGTCGAATCCCGTAGGTTCGAGGCCGACCGATTCGAGTCCGGCGACGAGCAGACGGGCCGGCCCGGCACTGTTGGTGATCACTGCGATCCGTGGTCCCGACACCAGCGGCTGTACGGCGAGGACTCGGACCGTATCGAGCATCTCGGCCACGGTGTCGACACGGATCACCCCGGCCTGCTGGTACAGCGCATCGTCGATCGCCGTGCCGCCGGGACGCACGGCGACGATCGGCCGGGCGCGGCTGACGCGTCGGGCGATGCGGGCGAAGCGTCGCGGGTTGCCGAACGACTCGGTGTACATGGCGATCACACCGGTCGAGTCATCATCCTCCCAGAATTGGAGGAGGTCGTTGCCCGACACGTCGGCCTTGTCACCCAACGACACGAATGACGACACGCCGACACCGAGCCGGGTGATTCGGTCGAGCACGGATGCTCCGAGCGAACCCGACTGCAGCGAGATCGCCAGGGGTCCGGCGGGTATGGCTCGAGTCCCCAGATGGGCGTGAATCGCCGGGGACGAACCCGGCATCGCCACGCCCATGCTGCCGGGCCCCACGATGCGCATGCCGTATCTGCGGGCGTCGGTCACGACGTCGGCGAGTGGGAAGTCGACCGAGACGTCGGTGACCACCACTGCGCCGCGCACACGACGGCGGGCGCACGCGGTGAGCACCTCGGCCAGGGCTGACTCGGGCACGGCGACCACCGCCAGCCCGACATCGTCCGGGACGTCGTCGATCGACGCGTAGCAGGGCTGGTCGAGCAGTGTCGAGCAATGGGGATTGACGGGGTAGACGGGCACTCCGGGAAGGCTGGCAAGGGAATTCGCGAGCAGCGTGCGGCCCACCGAACCGGGCTCGTCGGACGCACCGATGACGGCAATCGACCGGGGCAGCAAGAAGCGCGCCATCGAGCGGGAGTCGGCCAGTTGTTCGCGTCGGGCGACGTTGGCGAGAAAATCGGCCGTGTCGTCGATCGGCCAGGCAAAGTCGACGATGCCGCTGTCGAAGTGCCGGTCGATCGGCCACCCTGTTCGCCGGAAGACCTTCAGCATCGGACGATTGTCGGCGAGTACCTCGGCGGTGAACCGGCGGATCCCGGCCGCTCGGGCCATCGAACTGAGATGCTCGAGGAGCAGGGTGGCGATCCCCCGGTTGCCGTGTCCCTGGTCGACGTGAAAGGCGACATCGGCATCGTCGCGGCCGGACCACCGTTCGTAGCTCGCCCAGGCGATGAACTCCTCACCGTCCTCGACCACCAGGGCGCCTCGATCGCGCAGGTCGACCGTGGAGAACCTGGTCGCCTCCTTGTCGCTCAATGCCGGCTTGGGGGTGAAGTATCGGTAGTACTGGCTTTCGCGTGGTTGTCGGGCGTGGAATTGCTGCAGCGTGGCGACGTCGGCCGATCGGATCGGACGCACGTGCACGGTTCCACCGTCGTTGAGCACGACGTCAGCCGCCCACACACCATCCCCGCCGAACTCGCCGATGGGGGATTCACGATCGGTATGGGTCACAGCGTTGATCCTTACCCATGCCGTCGTCACCGTCGAGATGGTGCGCCGATTGTGCCGCGTCGCCGCCCGCGCCAGGTTTAGCCGGGCGACATCCGGGGCATGTACAAGGAATGTCCGACCAACCTGTGCCGCCGGATGCCGGTATCGTCGACACGGTCGACGGCCCAATCGACGATCGCTCGGAAGCGATGTTCGGCATCTCCTTCGACGGTGTCTCCCGGGCGCAGGAGTTCCTGCTGGCGTTGGCGCGCCTCGCCTCACTCGATCAACTGAAGCTCCGTGATGCAGCAGTGGTCGTCAAGAACGAGACGGGTGTCGTCCACGTACGAGAGACCATCGATCCGCAGCCCGGGCGTACCGCCCTGTCGGGGGCCGTGTGGACCGGATTGCTGGGCCTGATGATCGGCGGTCCGGTCGGCTGGTTGGCCGGCCTTGCCGTCGGAGCGGGCGCCGGCGCCGTCACCGCCAAACTCGTCGACCTCGGCATCCCCGACGAATGGATCGATTGGTTCAAGCAGGCCGTGCACGACGACACGGCGACAGTCGTCGCGCTCGTCGACGACATCGATCTCGATGCGTTGTACACCGAGGTCAAGCGATTCGCCGGCGCTGAACTGGTCCATACAACGCTTGCCTCCGGGGTGGCCGACCGCCTGGAGCGTGCTCTGGGCGCGGTCGGCAACTGACCCGAACCGGCATTCCGATCAGATCTCGACGCGGACTCCGACTTCGATGACTCGATCGTCGGGCAGTTTGAACTGTGCGGCCACGTCGGAGGCGTTGCGCAGCATCACTGCGTAGATCGCCTCCCGCCACCGCATCATGCCTGGCAGATCGGTGGATCTGACCGACTCGCGCCCGAGCACATAGATGGTCGACAGCCGCGAAACCCCTAGATGGGTCTCGAGGTCGGCGGCAATCGGAGTCTGCTCCATGAACCCGTAGTGGACAGTGACGCGCTGCACCCCGGATCCGATCGTGGTGACCTGCATTCGGCGGGCGGGGTGAACCCGGGGCACCTCGTCGACGATCATGGTGACGACGTACACCTCCTCACGCATCGTGCCCATGGAGCGCACCAGCGCCACCATGCTCTGTGGGGTGGTCTCGGCGTTGGCCGCGAGGAAGACCGCCGTCCCCGGGGTGCGGATCACACCACCTCGGTCCACGCCGGCAATGTAGGTCGTCAACGGGGTTCGTCGTGCGGCCAGGCGTGCATCGACCAGATGATGACCAGTTCTCCAGGTGGTGAACACGGTCATCACGAGCGCCCCGACGCCGAGCGGCAGCCACCCGCCTTCGGGGATCTTGAACAGGTTGGCGACCAGGAACGCTCCCTCGATGAGCAGGATGACCCCGGCTACGGCGCCGACCACGCCGCGGCTCCACCCCCAGGTGCGCCTGGCGTACACCGCGAACAGGATCGTGGTGATGAACATCGTGGCGGTGACCGACAACCCGAAGGCCGCAGCGAGCCGTGACGACGAGCCGAACGAGACGACCAGAATGACGCAGGCGACCATCAGGAGCCAGTTGACGACGGGCACGTAGATCTGGCCGCGCGCCGTTGCCGACGTGTGAACGATTCGAGTACGGGGTGCGAAGCCGAGTTGGACAGCCTGGAATGTCAAGGAGAACACGCCCGAGATCAGCGCCTGCGAGGCGATCACCGTGGCCACCGTCGCCAGAATCACGACCGGGAGTTGCAACGCTTGGGGGGCCAGTAGGAAGAACGGACTTCTGATCGCATCCGGCCGTCGAAGTAGCAACCCGCCGATGCCGAGATACGTTGCCAGCAGACTCGGCATCACCACGGCGAACCATCCGGCGGCGATCGGCCGCCGCCCGAAATGTCCCATGTCGGCGTACAGCGCCTCACCACCCGTGACCACAAGGAACAGCGAGCCCATCGACAACAGACCCTTGAAGCCGTTGGTCGTGAAGTACCGCACGGCGAACAGGGGGTTCACGGCCTGCAGCGCGCCGGGCGTTCGCGCGACGCTGGCCACTCCCAATACGGCAATGCTGGCTAACCACAGCACCATGATCGGGCCGAACACCCGCCCGACCCCACCGGTCCCGAAGCGCTGTATCGCGAACAACCCGATCAGGATGATTGCGGCGATCGGCACGACGGCGTTGTTCAAACCCGGACGGACGAGCTCAAGTCCTTCGACCGCCGACAACACGCTGATCGCCGGCGTGATCATCCCGTCGCCGTACAGCAGTGCGGTCCCGAACAACCCCAGGAACAACAAGCCCCCGATCCGCCGCCGGGTCTGCTCGCGCCTCGGAGACCGTAGTCGAGCGACAAGTGCGGTGAGGGCGAGAATGCCGCCTTCGCCCTGGTTGTCGGCTCGGAGCACCAACAGCACGTACTTGATGGCGATGATGATCAACAGCGTCCACACGATGATCGATACCGAGCCGAGCACGTTCGCCCGATCGACGGCCAAACGGTGCGACGGGCTCTGGAACGCCTCTCGAATCGAGTACAACGGGCTCGTGCCCAAATCGCCGTAGACGACGCCGAGGGCACCGACGACGAGACCGGTTCGGCCGGTCGTGGCGGCGACCTGTTGACCGCTGACCGGGCCGTGGCCCGTATCGCCTGACCCCGTATCGCCTGACGTGGTGCGTCGGCCCACCATCGCTCCTCGTCATCGAACTCGCCCTGCGGCGAACATTCCCGTTCGATACGCCCCTCAAACCCGGGCACCCACAAACCCCTGGTACCCACCCGCTGACCGCTTATGGGGGTTTCGCAGGGTGTTGGACGGTCCAATGGTGTTTGAGCGGCAGATCGGCGGGGAACGAAGGGGTATGACCCGTGTGCTGATTGCCGTCGATGATACAGAAACCTCGATCCGGGCGGCCGAGGCCGCGCATATGCTGTTCGGAGATGTGGAGTATCTGGCCATCAACGTGTGCCGTACCACGGTTCCGGTCTACACCTGGGCGTCGCCAGAAATGATGGTGGTGGTCCCGCCCACCGACGATCTGGACCGCAAGCTCGATGACGAGCTGGCCGAGGATGCGATCGACACCGCCGAACAGGCGGCCCACCAGGCGGGAATCGACGATGTGGAGCCAATCGTCGGCTTCGGCGACATCTCCTCGGCCATCCTGTCAGCGGCCAAGGAGCACGACGTCGACGTGATCGTCGTCGGATGGAGCGACAAGACATGGTTCGGTCGTCTGCTCGACGGTTCGGTGCCCGAACACCTGGTTCGTGACTCCGAAGTTCCGGTGTTCGTCGGTCGCTAGATCGAACGACCTCCGGGCCACGTTTCGATGCCGCCCGAGTCAGGCCCGGTGCCGCCTCGGCACCGGGCCGCGCCCTGATCAGGCGCTCCTCACGCGGCGACGGCGGAGGGAGACTTGCACGCCAATTCGAAACGTCGACCGGCACCCGACCAGTCGGCGACCGACAGAAATGCCTTGGCCCAGGCGGCCTTGTCGCTCTGGTAGTCGAGGTAGTACGCGTGCTCCCAGCTGTCGGCGATCAGCAAGGGTTGCGCACCGACGATCTGCTCCCCCTGATGGTCGCGCAACTGGGCGACGATCAGGCGGGCGCCGAGGGGTTCCCACAGCAGAGCACCCCAACCCGATCCCTGCACCGTGGTGATGGCGGCGCTGATCCGCTCGGCCAACCGGTCGTACGAGCCGAAGCTGTCGTTGATCGCCTCGAGCAGATCACCCTCGGGTCGCTGCCCCCCGCCCGGCGTCATCGACTGCCAGTAGAGGGAGTGCAGCAGATGGCCACCGAGATTGAAGGCCAAGGCATGTTCGAGGCCTGGGATCTCCTTGTCGGACGCCTGCTTCAGGCTCTCCAACGTGGAGTTGGTGCCTTCGACGTACTTGGCGTGGTGTTTCGAGTGATGGATCTCCATCGCTCGAGCAGAGATGGCGGGTTCAAGCGCAGAATATTCATACGGCAGGTCGGGCAATGTGTACGTATTCACGAGACAACTCCTCGGTCGATTGTTCCACCGATGACCTACCCCGATTGCGCCGTGTCCAGACGCTCTGCTTCAAGGAAGCGTCTCGTTCAGGTGAGATCCATCACCTGTGGTTCGGGAACCGTGGGCTGGGAATCCGTGACAACGAGCAGCGTGACATCGTCGATCACCGGGCTCGTTTGCTTCGACCCGCCCCCCCGCAGATTCTTCACCTTTGCGGCCAGGCGCGCCCGCCGACGGTGGCCCGCCGCCGGGTCGAGTAGATATGCCCCGACTGCGCCGACCGCGAGCACCACCAATCGTCTGATTTTTCTCATGACACCTTCGTACCCTCGTCGGCCGAGTCTCAAACGGCCCGTCGTCCCGCCGTCCGTGATGACGACGGGACGACGGGACAATCACGGTTCGGTGACCTACGGGTTTGGCCGATGGTGTTGGGGTTTACGGGACAGAGCCCTCGCCCTGCTGCTTCGCACCGCGCTCGAGCATCTCCCGCTCATGGGCGGCCACCTCGTCGATGTCGACGTCGCCGGCGGCCCGTTCAGCGGCCGCCTCCTCGTCGGCGGTCGGGGGACGGTCTGCCCCGGCCGGAACCTGTTCGTCGCGCTGCTCGAACTCGTAGGTTTCCTCGGTCACCTCGTATGCCTCGTCGGCGATCTCGTCGGGATCGGGGGGAGTCAGGTGGGTCGTGGGATCACTCATGGGAACGCGCTCCGAAATGGCGAGAGTAGGAACCGGTGACATACCCCCGAGGTGCCGATCGCATACTCGATCTCGCACTCGACCGTCTCATCTCGCCGGGGCGACCCCGGCCCTGCTTCAGATGTTCGGACTCGACGCGGCAAGGAGGGCGTCGAGGCTCTCGATGACCGTGCGAAGCGATCCGGCGGCGTGCAGGCAAGCGGCAGCGCAGAGTTCACAGTGATGGTGCCGACCGCCGTGCAATTTGCATTCGGCGGCACATTCGTCGGCCGCGACGAGTGCGGTGAAGGCGATCGAGCGTGTTGTCGCCAGCCGATCCGTGAGACCGACTCGGCTCAGTATCGTCGCCGCCGCGTGCAGAATGTCGTGCGAGTCGAGGCAGACCTGAATGCAGCGGGTCAGCTCGGGGTCGTGTTCGGCCAGACACGCCGACGCACACCAGTCGGATACCGAGGCCGCCTGCCGGCATGCCTCGGCCGCTCCCACGTCGCCGGCTTGGGCATTACTGGCGTCCGCATCACCGGCCCCCGGGGACCGCTCGGACGTGATGTAGTCGACCAGATCGGGGTGCTTTCTCACTTCACACCCGTACCCGTTCACCTGGCCGGCAAACGTGCACCTGCGGCCGACGAGACGACCGTCAGTCGAGCGGCAGGTCGAACCAGACCTCGGTTCCCGATTCGGACTGGTTCGTTCCCCAGCGCAGTGACAGCTGGTCGATGATGAACAGACCACGACCACCCGACGTTCCGTGATCGGCGATCCCACGGATGGCCAAGCGACCGAAGCCTGCATCGGTCACCGTGATTCGAACCGTGTCGCCGACCAGTTGAATCCGCAAGGTCGACGGCGAGCGGGCATGGATCACCGAATTGGTCACGGCCTCGCTGGTCAGCAATTGGGCGCGTTCCAGAGGACCTTCGAGGTGATGTCGGAGCAGGGTCTCCTCGATGAATGATCGGGCGATCGACGGCGCCGACGAGGAGAACGAGATCACGCAGGTACCCAACTCCCGCTCTCCGCCATCAAGAGTCATGATTGGTCTCACCATAGGTCGCGATCACTGGAGGATGCCGGTGCACCGGTCGAACACGGGGTGACGTACCCGTTTTCATGGTTCGTAGTCCTCCGATTCGTCCAGTCTGCAGGCGACGATGATCGTCACGTCATCGGCGACCCTTCCTTCGTTGAATTCCAACACGCGCTCGAGCAGGTTCTTGACGACCGCATGGGTCGTTTCGCAGCTCGTTTCGGCGACGACGTCGATGATGCCCCGTTCCCCGAAGAAGGCGTGGTCGACGTTGCGTGCCTCGATCAATCCGTCGGTGTAGATCACGAATTTCGATTCGTTGGGCACATGGACCGTCTCGGTCTTCCAGGTCGCCGGAATCGGGCCGAGCAGTGGTCCGGTGGGTGGAAGGGCGATCGGCTCCCCATTGTGCGGGATGATCATTGGCGGCGGATGGCCGGCACTCGCGTACCGGCAGAGGCCGGTATCCGTGTCGAGCAGGGCGACCACCGCGGTGAGGAACGAATCCTCCAAACCGTGGTCGGACGCCATCAGAAAGTTCAAGGTCGCACCCGGCTCCATACCCGAACGCAGCCCGGCCTTGAGGATCTCCTTGCACCTCAGCGCGGCAATTGCCGCCGGCGCTCCGTGCCCGGCGATGTCGAGCATGATGATGCCCATCGTGTGGACATTGATCAGGCTCACATCGTACGAGTCGCCGGCGACCACACCGGTGGCGGGCACGAGCCCCGCCGCCACCGTCCACCCCGATGGGTAGCTTCCCAACTCGTGGGCGAGTTCGGAACGAAGCTGGACGGCCAGCACTGCGCTCTGCTCCATCGCCTCGCGGGAGCGGATGGCGACATCGCGCTGCTCGGAGATCGCCCGCTGCATGCCATCCACTGCGGTGACGACCTCGCGGATGTCGGGGAGGCCGCCGCTCGGGAACACGGCGGGTTGTCCGTCACGCAGCTCGCGGGTCGACCGCACGATGGCGGCCAACGGTTGCGTCAGCCAGCGACGGATGAGGTAACCCGACAGGACCGTCACGGCCAACGCTGCTGCGAAGACGCCGGCGACGACTCCGATCGACAGCCGCTGGGCGCGACGGGTCGCCGCGTCGGCGGTTGCCACCTCCCGGGCGACGGCGCCGGCGAAGGCGTCGAATCGACCTCGTAGTACGTCGAACAGCCGCTTTCCGTCGTCAATCCGGGCATCGATGCCGGGTGCGGTACCGGTGACGTCGGCGTGTTGGCGGGTTTCGACGACCGCTGTGGCCACCTGGCGCCACTCGTCGGCCGCCGAGTCCACCGCCACCCAGGCTGCCGCCAGGCGATCGTCGTGTTCGGCGGGCAATCGGAGCAGCGATCGCAGCCGTTCGGCGTCCCGGGTGCCGCTCTCCCATGGCTCGAGAAAGGCTGCTTGACCGGTGATGACAAACCCGCGGACGGCCGTCTCCTGCTCGAGATAGGCGGTTTGCAGGCGGGCGAGCTGTTCGGCCTCGATCAGCATGGTGCGGCGGCGGGTGGCGGCCGTGTCCCAGGTGGTCAGCAAGACCACGGAGGCGACCCCGCCGAGCGTGATGAGAAGCAGGTACGTGCCGGCAAGGACCCCGAGTCGAGGGCCCGCTCGCATCTTCACGTCCTATGCCGTCAGACTTGTCTGCAGCGCGCTGAGGGTTGCCCTCAAGAGCCGCGAGACATGGACCTGGCTGATGCCGACGTGCTCGGCGATCTCACTCTGCGACCAGCCCTCGAAGTAGCGCAGTTCGATGATCCGGCGTTCGCGCTCCGGGAGTCCGGCGAGGACCTCTCGCAGCTCAACAGCACTTTCTGGAGACGACTCGTCGGAGACCAGCCGCTCGGTACCGGGCAGATATCGATCGTTTGACGGCGAGTCGAGTGAATCGGTGTGGTAGGCGCTGGCCCCGTCGAGCGCTTCGAGGACGACGTCCTCGCTGACCCCCATCCGCTCGGCGAGTTCGCCGGTGCGGGGCGGTCGTCCGAGATCGTGCGTCAGCGACTCGACGGCCGCCCGGAGCGTCGTCTGCAGGTCCTTGATGCGGCGCGGGACGTGCACCTGCCAGGTTGTGTCGCGGAAATGACGCCGGAGCTCACCCACCATCGTCACCGTCGCATATGCCCCGAACGGGGTGCCGATGTCGGCATCGAAGCGGTCGATTGCCTTCAGCAGACCGAGTCGGGCCACTTGCACGAGGTCGTCGTAGGGCTCACCGCGATCACGGAAACGTCGGGCGGAGTGCAGCGCCAACCAGTCGTAGCACGCAGCCAGGTCGGCTCGGGCCGACGGATCGCGCGACTCGCACCATCGGGCGAGCGCGTCCTCGGCCGCCGTTTCGTCGACGGAGTTGCGATCGTACGTCGAACGATCATTCACCGGTCACGCCCGCGTAGGAGTCTTGCTGAAGCCGAAGCGAACGAGGTCGGCGGTGACCGCGAAATGGTACGAGTCGGTCAACGTCGCGATGATCGTCGATCGCATCGAGTCGAGGGCGGGGGCTCCGAGTTCACATGGCGCAGTAGCCAGATATACGTACTCTCCCGGCCGTACCTGGACCTGGATGTCGATCGGCCCGACGGCTCGCTCCATCGCCGCCGAGCACAGTTCGTCGACCACGATCCGCAGGTCCTCGATGTCCTCGACGTCGAAGTCGACGATGGATGCCGTCGACGTGGCCATCAGTCGGGCGACGCGCAGAAATCGGCTCGATGGCGGAATCGATGCGCTCACCTCCTCGTACGGGATGTCGACCGGTGCGACCTCCGGCGGAGCGTGGGTCGTCATGCGACAACCGTCCCCGGCATTGCCAATTCACCGAAATCGATACGACGAAAGCTCACGAGACCCCTCACGAGTGCACTTCATACCCTCGATCCGAGGCGATCAAACGTGGAGATCCAGGAAAGTGGTATGCGAGCGCTGCGAGTCATCCCCGCGGTGGTCCTTCGGGGCGAGTCGGCTCGGGCCGTTCGTACCGCAGGATGACCGTGGATCCGTTGCCTCGATACAGGACGTCCATCTCGCTGCTCACGGCTCGCGCCAGGGCCAGGCCGCGGCCCCGATACGTCGTCGTACCTTGCACGGGCGCGCGCCAGACGCCTTGATCGCTGACCGTGATCTCCAGACCGCCCGAGGGCGTCATCGCGCCGCGTACGTCGACGGTGAGACCCGGGTCGAAGTGATGGGCGTGCTCGATGGCATTGGAGATCACCTCCGAAACAGCCAGGATCAGATCGTGCGCTTCCTCGGCGGCGAGCGGCGAAGTCGCCAGCCAGGCGGCGATGCGCTCGCGCGCATCGCGCACACCGGCGGGAGCGCTCGTGAGCAGCAGATGGAACTGTGGGTGTTCGGTACGCCGAATGCGGGCGATGACGAGCGCCGTGTCGTCGGATGTGGGTCCGGCGTGGTCGAGGATCGTTGCGGCCAGTCGCTCGGGATGCGTGTCGCGCAGCGGCCCGGCGACGGCGGCAAACCGATCGAGGCTGTTCTGGAGGGGCTCGCCCCGCCGCTCGACCAAACCATCGGTGTACAGGACCAGCTGATCGCCATCGGCCAGATGCCCACCGGCGTCGTGGCGGGCCGACGGCTTGAGGCACAGACCCAACGGGGGTCCGAGCCCGTCGCCGAGCCAGGCGATCCCGTGCTGGCCGATGACGAGCGGAGGAAGGTGTCCGGCCAGGGCATAGCGCACCGTGCCGTCGAATGGCTGGAGCAACACGACCGCCGCCGTGGCGAACGTCGTGGCTGCGGTATCGGTGACGAACGCATCGAGCCGGGTGAGGATCGATGCCGGCCCGGCCTCGACCTGGGCGAATGCTCGGACCGCGTTGCGCAATTGAGCCATCGCCGTCGCCGCGAGCAGGCCGCGCCCGACGACATCGCCGACGACGAGCAGTACTCGGCCGTCGCGCAGCGTCAGCACGTCGTGCCAGTCGCCACCGATGTGCACCTCGTCGGCACCGGCCAGGTAACGCGTGGCGACGGTGACATCGCGATGCACGAACGGCGGCGCGTCGAGCAGGCGCTGCTGAAATGATCGGGCCGTCTGTTTTTCGGCTTCGAGCAGGGCGGCACGCTCGACGGCCTGAAACACGAGCCGGGCGAAGACCGCGACCAGATCTCGTTCCGCGATCGGTATCGACCGGTCGTGATCGAAGCCGATCGACACGTAGCCGACGCCACCGGATTCCTGGGGGACGAAGATTGCGGCCCCGCGTTCGTAGTCGTCGTGGGTCGCACGTGGAAACGCCGTACGCTGCTCTGCGGCCGTTTCGAAGTACAGCGGCTGGCGGGATCGTGCTGCATGGGGTCCGGGCAAGTCGGCGTCCGCCCGCAACAGCGTTCGGGCCGACCCCTCGGCACCGACCCGGGTGAACACCTCGAGCAACGGCTGGTGGGCGGCGAGCACGGCGATCGCGGCCGAGGTTGCTCCGAGCAGCGCGGCGGCGTGCTCGAACACCGCAGCGCTGATGTCGGCAAACGTCGGAGCACCGGCCAGGGCTCCGGCCGCATCGCGAAGCGCGGCGTTCACCCGCCGAGCTTCATCGGCCGAAATGCGTGCCGTTCGCTCGGCTTCGTACAGCCGGGTCCGAGCGAATGTCTGCACGATGCGCAGCCCGATGGCGCGGACCAACTCGACATCGACGACGGTATCGGGCGACGGGTTGACGATCAGTGAGCCGACATGCAGGTGATCGTCCCACAGCGGCACGACGAGCGTCCGCGACGGTCCGAACGGCCCGTCGGCCGTCTCTCCATACGCCTCGGGACTCCGAGCTGCGGCCTGCACCAGGTGCACCACCGGATGGTCGTCCTCGTACGTCAGGCGTTCGAACCGCCCGGGAGCGAGGGCGTCGGCGCTCGGTAGGTGGATGCGCCGCGGACTCGAACCCGCCCAGTGGTACGCCGTGTTCGACGAACCGACGGCCGCCTGCATTGCCACGGCGGCGACGCGATGGACGTCGTCATACGACACCGTGCGGCTCATGTGGTCGGAGAAGTCCGCCAACTGGTCGGCTCGCCGGCGTTCGATGATCCGGTCATCCGCCCGACGCGAGCGCACCAGAGCGTGCGCCGCTTCTCGCCCGACCAGGGTATAGAAGTCCCGCAGCTCCTCAGCGTCCTGACTGAGAGCTTCGCTGAGGACCGCGAGTGCCACGCCGACGGGTTGTCCGGTGTCGTCGAGCAGCCTGATGGCCAGGGCAGCCTGAGCTCCGAGCGCATCGGTGAACTGGAGGAGTCCCACCATTCCCCCGGCAATCTCGTCCCGACTCCTGTAGATCGTGGGGATGTCGATGCGGCCGGCGAGGTTGGCCGACAGGCTCTCGTCCGATCCTGCGTCGATCATGTCCTGCGGAATGCCGACCTGCCCGATGAGCCGCACGCGCCGGTTGTCGGCCGCAACCTCGTAGATGGCAATGGCCGTGGCATCGACCGCTGTGGCCACGGCGGTGGCGACCTTCGGACCGGCGACCGCAGTGGGCTCATCGAGGCGTAGCTCGTCGGCGAGGCGCAGCAGACGGGCCCCGTTGGCGAGGGCGCGCTCGGCGCGGCGGCGTTCCTGCGTCGCGCGCCGGGCGGCCTCCTCCGCGCCGGACAACAGCTGCGCCCGCTCGTATGCCTGACCGCAGCGGCGTCCGATCTCGGTGAGTTCGGCGCGTCGCCGATCGTCGAACTGCTGCGGTGCCGTGAACCCGAGCATGACGGCACCGAGCACCTCGGTCAGGCCGGCCAACGGGACGATCGCCACCGATGCGTCGCCCACCCGTCGGCGAGTCGTCGCCAGCAGCGGATAGGCGGCGTCGATATCGGATCCCCGCTCGAAGAACTTCGGGCGGCCGGTGATCACCACCTCACCGGCCGGCAGGGGAGCATCGATCGGCGCCACGATCAGATCCGAGTCGAGAGGGAACGCCACCAGAGCGGTGAGCAACGCGCTCGCCGGATCGTGGACGAGAAGGACGTAGTGGTCCGCACGGCACAGCGTGGCGACGTCGCGTAGTGCTTCGGCGACCTCCACCGGCGTGTACGCCAGGGAGAGGCGTGCGGTGATCCGTTCGAGCGTCTCGGCGTGGGCCAACCTCCGGTGGACGAGCTGGAGTGCCGACTGCTCCGATTGCGCCAGCCGTTCAGCCTGCTCGATGCGGTCGATCGACAACGCCACCCGATCGGCGGCAAGTTGCAGGAGTTCGGCATCGTCGGCACTCCACGGGCCCCGCTCGGGAACGGGTACGGCCAACAACGTCCCCCAGGCGTGCGCTCCGACGCGGAGGGGAGCCTCCACCGGCTGGGGAGGACCGGGCGTCACAATCGGCTCCCCGGCGCCCGGTTCCCCGTCGTCCGGTTCCCCGTCGTCCGGTTCCCCGTCGTCCGGTTCCCCGTCGCCCGGCTCGCCGGTGAGCGCCGACGGGTGATCAGCCGCCGGCTGGTCGC
>JANMJD010000203.1:0-6436 GCA_031371195.1 Actinomycetes bacterium
TACTACGTCTCGGTCGTTCTCCACGTTGTGCGGGCAAACGGCCAGCAGCGCGACGACTACCCGGCAACCCCGCGTGAACGCCCAAGAATGAGGGGGAAGCCGATCTGGTCGGCTTCCCCCTCGCTCGTTCGTTCGGTAACCCGGAAGCTGGTCAGCCGCCGGAGGCTTCGGCGACCTTCTGCTTGCCGGCCGAGATCCACGGCATCATCGAGCGGAGCTGGGTGCCCACTTCCTCGATCTGATGCTTGGCGCCAGCAGCGCGTAGCTCGTTGAAGTTGGCGCGGCCGCCCTCGGACTCGGCGATCCACTCCTTGGCAAACTTGCCCGAGGTGATCTCCTTGAGGATCTTCTTCATCTCCAGCTTGGTCTTGGCGTTGACGATGCGCGGACCACGGGTGACGTCGCCGTACTCGGCGGTGTCGGAGATCGAGTAGCGCATGCCGGCGATGCCTTCCTCGTACATCAGGTCGACGATCAGCTTCACCTCGTGCAGGCACTCGAAGTAGGCCATCTCGGGCTGGTAGCCGGCCTCGACCAGCGTCTCGAACCCGGCCTGGACCAGCGAGGTGACGCCGCCGCAGAGCACGGCCTGCTCACCGAACAGGTCGGTCTCGGTCTCCTAGGTGAAGGTGGTCTCGATCACGCCGGCGCGAGCGCCACCGATGGCATCGGCGTACGACAGGGCGAGCTCCTTGGCGGTCCCCGAGGCGTCGTTCTCCACGGCGATGAGGCACGGCACGCCGCCGCCCTCGGTGTAGGTGCGCCGCACCAGGTGACCCGGGCCCTTCGGGGCGATCATGATCACGTCGACCGACTTCGGCGGGCGGATGCGCTTGAAGCGGATGTTGAAGCCGTGGGCGAAAGCGAGCGCCTTTCCCTTGCGCATGAACGGCTTGATGTCGGCCTCGTAGGTGGCCTTCTGCTCGGTGTCGGGCATCGTCAGCATGATCACGTTCGCCCACTTGGCGGCGTCCTTGATCGACATCACCTTCAGCCCGGCGGCCTCGGCCTTGGCGGCCGACTTCGAGCCCTCGCGCAGGCCGATGACAACCTGCACACCCGAGTCCTTCAGGTTGAGCGCATGGGCATGCCCCTGCGAGCCGTAGCCGATGATCGCGACCTTGCGGCCCCGGATGATCGACGGATCAGCATCGGCTTCGTAGTACATCTTGGCAGCCATCTAGCTCGCCTTTCCTTTCAATGGGCGCACACTGCGTGCGCTGTCACGTTCCAATTTGGGCAGCGCCACCCGTCCGGTGCGCTGTAGCTCCACGATGCCATGGGCACGCAGGAGATCTTCAAAATCGTCGAGCTTGTCGGGATTGCCTTCGAGCGACACGGTCATCGCTCCGGCACCCACCGCCAACACCTTGGCTTCGAAGATCTGCACGAGCTCCATCACCTGGCCACGGCCGGCGGTCTCGGTGCGCACCGTGGCGAGCAGCAGTTCGCGCTCCACCGACGTACGCGGGTCGAGCTCGGAGATCTTGACGACATCGATCAGCTTGAACAGCTGCTTGGTCATCTGCTCGAGCGGCGTCGATTCGATATCGACGACGATCGTGATGCGGCTGTACCGCTCGTCCTCCGTCGGCGCCACGGCCAACGAGAAGATATTGAAGCCCCGGCGGGCGAACAGTGACGCCACCCGAGCGAGCACCCCGGCCCGGTTCTCGACGAGCACCGACAGGATGTGATGGGCCGGTCGACCCGAAGCAGCTGCAGGAATCGCGGTCACTTGAGGTTCCCCCGGACATTGAGCTGGGCAGGGTGGAGCACGACGTCATCGTTGGAGAAACCGGCCGGAACCATCGGGAAGACCTTTTCACGGGCGTCGACGCGGAAATCGACGACGACGGGGCGGTCGTCGACGGAGTTTGCCTTGTCGATCGCCGGTTGGACCTCTTCGGGGGAATCGACGCGGATGCCCACGCAACCCATCGCCTCGGCCCACTTGACGAAGTCGGGCAGGTCGGGCGACAGATACACCTCGCTGTACCGCTCGTCGTAGAACATCTCCTGCCATTGGCGGACCATGCCGAGGTAGGAGTTGTTCAGGATGGCAACCTTCACAGGAATCCGTTCGACCGAGGCGGTGACCAGCTCCTGCGCGGTCATCTGGAAGCAGCCGTCGCCGTCGATCGCCCACACGGTGGCGTCGGGACGGCCGACCTTGGCGCCGATCGCCGCCGGGACCGAGAAGCCCATCGTGCCCAGGCCACCGGAGTTCACCCAGGTATAGGGCTTCTCGAAGTTCCAGTATTGACTCGACCACATCTGATGCTGGCCGACGCCCGAGACAAGGATGGTGTCGGGCGGTGCCATGTCGCGCAGGTTCTCCAGGCAGAACTGCGGCTTGAGTGCCTCGCCCGGTTCGGACGCCTCGTAGTGCAACGGAAACTGCTCGCGCCAGCCCGAAATCCGGCTCTTCCATACCCCTGTATCGGCCTGGGTCTCGCCGGCCGACAGCAGGTTGCGAATCTCCTTGACCAGCTCCTCGATCACGAGACGGCAATCTCCGACGATCGGGACGTCGGGCCGGCGGACCTTGCCCTGCTCGGCCGGGTCGATGTCGACGTGGATGATCTTGGCCTGCGGTGCGAACGTGGGCACCTTGCCGGTGATCCGGTCGTCGAAACGGGCACCCAGATTGATCAGCAGATCGGACTGCTGCATCGAGGTGATCGCCGTGGCGTTGCCGTGCATGCCGGGCATGCCCAGACACAGGGGGTGGCTGTCGGGGAAGGCGCCGCGCGCCATCAACGTTGTGACGACATGGATCTGGGTGAGTTCGGCCAGCTCGCGCAGGGTCTCGGCGGCGCGGGCCTTGAGCACGCCGCCACCGACGTACAGGATCGGGCGTTCCGAGGCCAGGATCAGCTTGGCCGCCTCACGGATCATCCGCGGATGGCCCTTGGTGGTCGGACGGTAACCGGGCAGCGAGTCCGACACCTCGGCGTCGGTCGGCCAATACCAGTCCATCGAGTTCTGCAGGACATCTTTGGGCACGTCGATCAACACCGGCCCGGGGCGACCCGTGGTGGCGATGTGGAAAGCCTGACGGACGATGAGCGGCAGGTCCTGCGCGCTCATCACCAGCTCGTTGTGCTTGGTGACCGAGCGGGTGATCCCGACCGTGTCACATTCCTGGAAGGCGTCGGTGCCGATGGCCGTGGTGGGCACCTGACCGGTGATGCAGATCATCGGGATCGAATCCATGTACGCGTCGCACAACGGCGTCACCATGTTCGTCGCCGCCGGACCCGACGTCACCATCGCCACACCCGGACGACCGGTGACGTGGGCGTAGCCCTCGGCCATATGGCCGGCACCCTGCTCGTGACGCACGAGAATGTGGCGGATCGACGAGTCGAGCAGCGGATCGTAGGCGGGGAGGATGCACCCGCCAGGAAGGCCGAAGATGACCTCGGTCTGCTCCATTTCGAGGCTCTTGATGAGGGCCTGGGCCCCGGTGAGCTTCATGGTGATCTCCTGGTACTTGGTAAACGGCGGTGGAATCGTACTGACTGGATCCGGCAGCGCTCGTGAAGGCACGCCGAACCGAGGGCCAAAAACAAGAAAACCTCCCAAAAGGGAGGTCGTCAGGCACACGCGGCATCAAGCCGGCGTGCCTAGGTGATCACTACGAGCGCGGTTGTGTGCGGCATCATCGTCCATTCTGCCAGACGGGCGTGCCGGGGAACAACCCTGTTCCGAAATCGCTACCGACTGCCTCAGACCGGCCGAGCGCGCCGTCGACGTCGGTCCAGCATGAACACGACGAAGGCGAGCGGCGTCAGCAACTGGCTGATGATGCAGGGAATAAGCGCCACGTTCCACACGGCCCCGGTCCCCGGTGGGACCGCCAGCAGGCCACGGCCGTCAACCGTGGCCGCCCGACCCGACCGTCGCCAACCACGCGAGCCGGGACGGAACCAGGTGAACGCATTCTCGGTATCGGCATGAACCAACGACGGCAATGACTCGGTGATCGTGACCCGACCCCCGTCGGCTCGCATCCCCCTCCCGCGTGTGCCGACGACATCGAACACGGCCAGCGTCGCTCCGTCCGCTACCGCGGAGAGTCCCGGATCGAGCCTCAGGGCCGAGTACGGGTGCGCATCCAGCGCCTTGAGCAGGACGATCCAGCGGACCCCGAGCGCGACCAGGCCCGCTGAGATCGCCTCGCCCCGTTCGAGCCGGGCCACCAGGCCGCCGGCTCCCGGCTCTCGTGGATCGGCGCTCTCCTGGAGGCCTGAGCCAAGACCGCTGTTACTCGACGCGAGCACATCCCCTCCGAGATACAGCGGCAACGGGTTGAGCACACGATGCACGTGGCCGTCACCAACGCTCAGGTTGAAATACTGAAACCAGGGCAGAGCGAGCACCGTGCCCGGTTCGTTTGCCACGATCCTTCGCGCCGCAGCCCATTCCGACGGCACCGGTGTTGCCTCGAGCTGGCCGCCGATGCCCCAGACCGAGGGTACGGCGAGCACGACACAGCACGCCAACGGCGCGACTCGCACCGCCCCGACCAACGCGTCGGGACAGCGGGCGGACATCGCCAGCCGCCGCGCTCCGAGCACTGCAGCAGGTGCCAGCCAGAGGAGGTGGAGTCCGAGCAGGCGATGACCCTCGCGCCAGATCCCGCCGATCGGATTCGCCGTCATCGCGTCCACCACGGCGCGGACACCGGGGACCGCCGTGGCCGCCGGGATCATCCAACCGATGGCACCAAGGATGGCAAGGGGCCGGCGCAGATGCGCCGGTAGGTCACGGGTGCCGGCAATGCCAAGCGCCAGCAGGATCACACCGACGGCGGACTCGACCCACCCGGCGCCTCCTGCCTGGAAATATGTATTCCAGAACCCACCCCCGGCCGACAACCTGGCAAGACCCGCCGGGCCCGCGGCGACAGTGTGGAAGGCCAGCCCGCCGGCGGGAGTGGCCGTGCCGCTCCACAGCACGAGGATGCCGGGGACGAGCCAGACGAGTTGGGCACCGACCACGACGAGGAACCCGCGCACCCACCGGATGCGATCGCCGGCGATCAAGGCAACGACTACGACAACGAGCGCCACCGAACCGCCGAAGTGTCCTCCGAAGGCCAGCGCCGACGCGGCGACGAATGTTCGGGCGGGGTGACGTCCGGGCCGCAGGAGCACAGCCAGAACCCACGGAAGCGCGGCGTGGGGCACGGTCACCATGAAATGTCCGACCGCAGTCCGAGTGAGGACGAACGGACTGAGGGCATACAGCGCGCCGGCGACGTGGGCGGCGAGCAATCCGCCCGAGCGAATCAGCCGAGCCATGCCAACCCAGGCTGCGACCAGCCCGGCCAGCATGAGCACCTTGCCCGAAACCTCGGCCGGCACCCAGCGAGACAACGCCGATATCGCCGTCCACAGGGGCAACCGGCGAGGCAGCTCGGGCCCGAGACCCCAGAAACCCGCCGGCACTTCAAGGCGTCGGACGAGGACCAGATCCAGGTTGAACACCTCGCCGGGCCGTAAAGCAGGTCCGAGCATCAGCAGGGCAGCGATCACCGGGGGAATCACGAGCGACGGCGGCGTCGTGGTCTGCACTGCGGTACGGAGATTCACGGAGCCAGAGTCTGACGGATCTGCGGCCTGCCGTCACGTTGTGTCGGTCGTCCCCTGCATCCGGGTGCAGAAACCCCTCGGCCACCGACCTACAATCGACGTCGGGCACAGCCCGTCGGGATGATCCAGTGAGGACATCCTGACCGCGCGGACCGGGGCGAGAATGACGTTGGGCGACATGACCCACGACCGGGCAGATGTGTTCACGGCGCGCCGACTCGTGCGAACCCGCGTCGCCTCACGGCGTGTGCTGCGGGCCGCACGTCGACTCATCGGCGACTCGCCGATCTTCTTACCAATCGTTCTTCGAGCGACTCCACTCGGCACGAGTCGGCGCATCACGCGCCGCACGACCGTGGTTGTCGAAGGATTTCCACGGTCGGGAAACACGTTCGCGGCCTTCGCGTTCATACAGGTCCTCGTCGGTGTGCCCGGCCCGGCGCTCACGTTGCCAGCCACGTACATACCCCGAGCCAGGTCAAGCGAGCGGTGCGGCTCGGCCTACCGACGCTTCTGGTTGTGCGCACCCCCGACGATGCCGTGTGCTCGTTACTCGTCGCCGCACCGCATGTGACGGCGATGAGTGCCTATCGGGAATGGATCCACCATCACCGCGAACTGATGGCGATGCGGGACGCGTTCGTCGTCGCATCGCTGCCCGAACTGATCGACGACTTCGGCCGGGTCGTGCAGCGCCTCAATCATCGATTCCGCACCTCATTGCCAGCCGATCCGTGGACGCCGGACAAGCTGGCAGACACCCGTCAGGCGATGGAGGCCCATCATCG
This sequence comes from Actinomycetes bacterium, assembly GCA_031371195.1. Taxonomy (GTDB): domain Bacteria; phylum Actinomycetota; class Acidimicrobiia; order Acidimicrobiales; family Ilumatobacteraceae; genus JANMJD01. Next base: position 6,392 of record JANMJD010000203.1, read on the forward strand.
GATCGTCCATGCCGGTGCGCCACACACTGCACCTTGGCCGAGCGA
>JANMJD010000207.1:0-4739 GCA_031371195.1 Actinomycetes bacterium
GTCGTGTACCGCAACATCTCGTCGATCGCCGTCGGCATCAGTCCGTCGAGATCGCCGACCAACCGGGCTCGTTCCGTCGGATTGTCGAACAGCAGCTGCAGCCCGGCCGACACCAGGTTGCGGGTCGTGTCGCCGCCGGCGTTGACGAGCAGCAGGAAGAACCATTGCAACTCCTCGTCGGTGAGACGTTCGCCGTCGACCTCGGCCTGGACCAGAGTGGTGGCGATGTCGTCGGCCGGCGTGGCCCGTTTGGCCCGGGCGACACTCGCCGCGTAGCCGAGCATCTCGCCGATCGCCGCCATCTTCTTGTCGAGCGGGGCAAGCTCGAGATCGGTGGTATGCATGATCTCGGTGAGTTCGTACAGGCGCTCCCCGTCGCTACGGGGAATTCCCATCAACTCGGCGATCAGCCCGCTCGGCAGCCGTCCGGCCACCTCGGAAACGAACTCGATCTCGTCGCGCCCGGCCACGTCGTCGACGATCTCCCCGGCCAGACGGGCCACGCGATCCGACAGGGCGGCGGCCGATCTCGGGGTGAACCCGCGTGACACCAGCAGCTTGAAACGATCGTGGCGAGGCGGATCCATGTTGAGCATCATCTGGGCCTGTACGGCAAGCGTCGCCGGATCGGGCGTCTCGATGAAGACTCCGCCGACCTCGCTGGAGAACCGCTGCGGTTGGCGCGAGATCGTGCGGACATCCTCGTGTTTCGAGACCGCCCAGAACCCGGGGCCGTCGACCTCGGTGTGGCGCGAGATCGGCTCGGTGTCGCGGAGTCGGGCGTACTCGGCCCACGGGTGGCCGTTGGCGAACGTGGCGGTCGCGGTCAGATCAAGCGGCATGCCCCATTCTCGTCACAAACGCGGCATCGGCGCACCGTTGAACGACCCGTAGCGGTGGGCGGTGATCGAGATCGACTGCTCGCGCAGCCAGCGGGCGAGTTCGACGCGCCCGTCGGCTACCAAGTCGGTCGTATCGACGGTGACACCGGCGCGCCAGGCCGCCCGACGCAGCGCGTCGTCGCCGACGTCCGCCAGGAGCCGGAGCCGGCTCGGGGGTCGACCGACGATCCGTCGTCCCAATTCGTTCGTGGATTCCACGACGAGATCGACGATCGCCCGTGGGGTGTCCGAGCTGAAGGACACCGCGGTCCCCGTGGTGGACGCGGCGAGCCGGGCCAGTTCGATCTGGTCGGGCGTCGTGGCATCGCCGATGCGGACCACGACACCATCGGGCAGCGGCAGGTGGCGCAACACGTTGCGCTCCGCCCGTAGGCCGGTCGGGTCGTGCCCCTGGGAGAAGTTCGTCGTCCACGCATCGGCGAACGACTCGGCGGCATCGGCCGACGGATTCGGGGCCGACGGATCGGGAAGGGTACGCCACTGTTGCAACGAAGCCACGTAGCCGGGGCCCCCGGCCTTGGCCCCCGGTCCGACGGCACTGCGCTTCCAACCCCCGAACGGCTGGCGTTGCACGATCGCACCAGTGATCTGCCGGTTGACGTAGACGTTGCCGGCTTCGACACGCTCGACGAACCTCGTGCACTCGTCGGGGTCGAGCGAGTGCAGACCGGCCGTCAATCCGAAGTCCGTGGCGTTCTGCCACGTGATGGCCGTCTCGAGATCGGGCGCCCGCATGATGGCGAGGACCGGCCCGAACCACTCCGTGCGATGGCTCCATGATCCCGGCTGCACGCCGAGCTTGACACCCGGCGACCACAGACGCGGATTCACGTCGTCGACCCGGGGAGCGACCAGCCATGATTCGCCGTCGTCGAGTTGGGTGAGCGCCCGTAGCAGCGGCCCGTCCGGCGGTCGGATGACCGGTCCGATCGAGGTGGTGGGCCGCCACGAGGGCCCGACCCGCAGGCTGGTGACGGCGTCGGCCAACTGACGGAGGAACGCCGGATCGTCGTACACCGCGGCTTCGACGATGGCCAGACTGGCCGCCGAGCACTTCTGACCGGCGTGGCCGAACGCCGAATGCACCAGATCCCTGATCGCCGCGTCGACGTCGGCTGCAGCGGTGATGACCAGGGCGTTCTTGCCGCTGGTTTCGGCCAGTAGGTGGATCTGCGGCTTCCACGACATGAACAATTCGGCCGTCGCCAACGAGCCGGTGAGGATGACGGTGTCGATCCCCGGATGGGTGACCAGGTGGCGACCGACGTCGTCGTCACGGCTGGGGACGAACTGGAGCACGTCGGCCGGCACTCCGGCGCGCCACAACTGGTCCGCCAGCAGCCACCCGATCCGCACCGCCTCGGGGGCGGGCTTGAGCAGTACCGCATTGCCCGCGGCGAGTGAGGCCAGGACTCCACCGGCGGCGATGGCGTAGGGAAAGTTCCACGGTGGTACGACCAGGGTGACTCCCCGAGGTCGTCCGTCGGCCTGCGTCACCGCCGCCGCCATGTCCATCGCGTTCGCCGCGTAGTAGCGGGCGAAGTCGATCGCCTCGGAGACCTCGGGGTCGGCCTCGGCGATCGTCTTGCCGCAGTCGACGACCATCGCCCCGATCGTGGTGGCCCGTTCGGCGGCCATCAGGTCGGCTGCGGTCCGCAGGACGCCGGCCCGTCCGTCCGCGCCCCTGGTGTGCCATTCCATCTCTCCGTTCGCTGCTGCTGCGATCGCGGCATCGACGAGCGATCGGTCGACGACGTGGAACCGGTGGGTCAATCGGCGCGGCTCGCTCGGATCGAACCACGATTCCGGGTTCGCCCCGGTGTGGGCAACACCGCCGATCACGACGGGAACCTCGAACGGGGGCGCAGACCGAGCCGCGTCGACGGCGTCGAGCACCCGCCGACGGCCGTCGGGGAGCACCAGGTCGGTGTCGGGTTCGTTGATGAATCGATCGGACGTCGACGCCGTCGTCGCCCGACGTCGGTGAGCGGTCGACACGCCATGACGGGCGAGCACCGCGGCACGGAACAGATCGGCCTGCTCGATGAACTGAGGTGAACCGGCCTCGATCGAGAAGGCTTCACGCAGGAAGTTGCCCCGTGTCGTGTTCTCATCGAGTCGCCGCACGAGGTAGGCGATCGCCGACGTCCGGTCGCGGCGCTTGACGATCGGGGTGTACAGCCGCACCGAACCGACCTGCCGGCGAAGCTGGTCGGCCTCGGTGACGGCCATTCCCGCAAGCATTTCGAACTCGACGCGGTCGAGCGCGCCCCGCTCGGTGGCCAGCGTCAGCGCCCAGGCGATGTCGAACAGGTTGTGGCTCGCCAGGCCGATGCGCACAGCTCCGGCCGTGTCGGGCTGCAGCGCCCGATCGACGAGCCGTTTGTAGGAGGCATCGACGTCGGCCTTGGAGTCGTAGGGCGCAGCGACCCAGCCGTGCAACTCCGCCTCGACATGCTCCATCGCCAGATTCGCCCCCTTGACCAGGCGAATCTTGATACTGGCACCGCCGCGGCCACATCGGGCTCGTGACCACTCGGCGAGCCGCTCGAACGCCGCATGGCTGTCGGGCAGGTACGCCTGCAGAACGATTCCCGCTTCGAGGCGTTCGAGCTGCGGTTCATCGAGCAGGCGCATGAAGGCCGCGAGTGTGAGTTCGAGATCGCGGTACTCCTCCATGTCGAGGTTGATGAACTTGGCCGGCGAGGACGCCGCGGCCGAGGCGAACAGCGGGCGCAGCCGGGACACGATGCGATCGACGCTGTCGTCGAATGCCACCGGATCGAGTTGGGTGGCGATCGCCGAGACCTTCACCGAGATGTAGTCCACATCGGGTCGTTCCAGCGTTCGGGTGATGGCGGCGAGCCGGCCGACGGCTTCGGCCTCGCCCAGTACCGCCTCACCGAGGACATTGACGTTGACGTGGTATCCGGCCATACGCCGGCGGGCCAAATGGCGGGCGAGCGGCGTGGTCTCGGCCGCCAGAATCACCTCGGCGCTCTCGCCTCGCACTCGGCGCTCGATGAACGGCATGACCAGTGCAGGCGAGATTGGCGCGATGCGGCGGGCGATGCGCAGTCCCAGCCGGTCGACCGCCGACAACGTCGAAGGCACGCCGACGCGATCGATCAACCCGGCGAACAAATGTGCCGCTCGCCGCCGGTCAGGAGCGCGCAGCACGCTGTCGGCAAGGCCGATGGACAGGGTAAGCGCCCGATCATCGTTGACCACACGTCCGAGGCGACGCCGACGGCGCCGATCACCCGGTTGGCGACGGGCCTCGGTCAGCCACCGTGCGGCCAACTCGATCGCCGCCTCGGCCCGCGCGGCATCGGCAGGAGCAGATTCGCCGGCGGCGGAACCGTCTGTGGGCGCGAACAAAGAAGCCTCGATCATGTCTTCATTGTCCGGCCGGTGTCTTGCACGATTTCGCCGCCGGCGATGGTGCGATCGGTGCAACGCCGAAGGGTTACTCCCGTACGATCAGGTCCGTGAGCGACCCGCTGGAGCCGTATGTCCGGATGGCCGAGATGCTCGATGCCGCCGTCAACATCGTGTACTGCGTGAAGGATGCGGAGTCGCGCTACGTCGCTGTCAACCATGCGTTCACCGAACGGGTCGGGCGAACGAACCGGCGCGAGGTGATCGGTAAGAAGGCCGCCGACCTTTTCCCGGCGGAGCGGGCCGGACGGTACGAGGACCAGGACTTCAGCGTCCTACGTACCGGGTGGGCGTACCGCGACGAGTTGGAGTTGATCACCGACCGGGCCGGGCGGGCCGGGTGGTTCATCACCAACAAACAGCCGATCCGCGACGACCAGGGCGTCGTCGTCGGCG
>JANMJD010000327.1:0-1676 GCA_031371195.1 Actinomycetes bacterium
TCCATTTGCCGTCGTCGCTGATGACGAGGTCGACCGGCATATTCGACGGGTGGGGATCGGGCGCGGCATCGGGTAACTCGCCGGCGTTCTCGCGGGCGATGACCTGGGGAGATTGGTTCGGATCGCCCGGCCGGTGAGACACGAGCTCCCAGCCGGTGCCCAGTTCGCCGTACCGAGCGCCGGTCGGACAAACGGCCCGCACGGCGAACACCGTTCCCGCCTTGGACACGTCGAATGCCCTCGCGCCCTTTAATGCCGGGTCGACGAGAGTTTGATTCGCTCCGTCGACTCGAACGAGGTCGAGGTTGGTGCACAACGGTTCCAGCGCGGCGTTCGCCGGCGATAGGTGGTCGCCGTTCGGCCCGAGCATCGTCAACGCGGATCCGTCGGGGAGCGCCACGTAGCGACGTTCGAGAGGCCCGATGGGGAAGGTGCTCACCTCGCCTTCATCCGTGGACCACTCGGCTCCGATGCCGTGCTCGAGGTCGGCGGTGAAGAACTGCGGCTTCACCATCCCGGCAAGCGCCACTGGTGAAGTCGCGGGCGCGGGGGAGTCGGGCTCAGTTGGAGCGCTGGACCCGTCTGGATTTGCGGCCGGGCCGGTAGTCGGGCGAGCGGAGACGGCTATTGCTCCGGCTACGGCGGCCGCGGCGACGGTGAGCACGGTCCACGTCGCAACGCGTTGCGGGGCCGGTCGACGGTACGCCCGGCGCATACGGCCTTCGATCGCGGACAGCGCCTCCTCGGGCAGTTCCGAGGTCGGGGGGTCGAGCAGGCGACCGATCGGATCACGAGCCATGACGTTCCTCCTTCAACTGGGCGGGCTTCAAGCGGGCGGGCGGCGCCGGGTTCGTCGTCGCCAGCAATACGGCGAGGGCCCGCCGGGCCCGGGCGAGCAGCGATTCGGTGGCGGAGATCGATCGATCGAGGATCGTGGCGACCTCGGCGGTCGAGAGATCTTCGACGTAACGCAGCACCAGCGCGGTGCGGTGCAACGGCGGAAGTTGACGGGCTGCGAGCAGCGCCGTCGCGCTGTCGATCGCCGACCAGTCGGGCTCGGCCGTGTCGTCGGCGAGCCCGATGCGGGCCAACGCCCGCTCCTCGGATCGACTGCGGCGGCACCGGTCGAGGAACTTGCGCCGAGCGACTGTCTGCAGCCAGGCGATGTTCACCGTCGTGATCCGCCCAGAGCGAGCCGACTGGGCCATCGAGACAAATGTGTCGGCGAGCAGATCCTGCGCCAACGGGGCATCGCCGGCCGTGAGGCGGTACAGGCCCCGGTACACCGTCGGCGCTAACGCCCGATACGCGGCGGCGACGCCGTCCTCGTCGGTGACCGACCACGTCACCTCGGCGGCGGAATCCACAGTCACATCTCTACAACGCACCAACCCCCATCGACCTGTCGCGACGGCTCCCGATCATCGCGTCCGTCCGGTTTTCATGTTCTGATGAAGCGTCGGACGGGTCACGAGAACATGAAAACCCGACGACCTGTCGCGGCGGTGCCGACCGCCGGGGCAGGGTCGCAGGTCGCGGGGCGAGCGTCATACGATGTTTGGTGTATGACGATGTTGAGTTTTCGGGTCGGGGACGGCGAGGCGGCGCAAGTACAACGCTGGGCCGACGCACTCGGCATCGACAAGTCCGAACTGCTGTGTGACGCACTCGACCGC
>JANMJD010000219.1:0-2402 GCA_031371195.1 Actinomycetes bacterium
CTCGCGTCCGGCATCGACCTCGAGGCGACCCATTTCGTCAACGCAGCCGGAGCGTGGGCGAAGGACGTCTGTGCGATGGTCGACGTCAACGTACCGATCGAACCGCTGCGTCGCTTCGAGCACTACTTCGAGTCCCAGGAGCCGATCGAACCATTGCCGTACATCAAGGACCCGGACCGGCTCGCGTTCCGACCCGAGGGCCGCGGCTACTCCGGTGGCGTGCCCACGCTCGCCGAACCACGCGGCTACAACTTCGATGTCGACCTGCGCTACTTCGAGGACGTCGTCTGGCCGGCGCTCGCGCACCGCTTCCCCAAGTTCGATCGGGCCAAGTGCACGAGCACGATCTCCGGCCTCTACGACCAGAACGACTTCGACGGCAACGTCATCATCGGTCCGGGTGCTGGCGGCCTCGGCAACTTCCACATGCTCGCCGGGTTCTCCGGACACGGGCTCATGCATGCACCCGGCTGCGGTCGGGCGATGGCGGAACTCCTCCTCACCGGCGGCTACGAGACCATCGACCTCCAGCGCTTCGGCTGGCAGCGACTGATCGATGGCACACCACTGCGCGAGGAAGGGATCATCTGATGACCGACGAGTTCGACTACATCGTCGTCGGGGCCGGATCGGCGGGATGCATCGTCGCCGCTCGCCTCACCGAGGACCCGGACGTCCGCGTCCTCCTTGTCGAAGCAGGCGGAAGCGACCGCCGGCTCATCATCGTGATGCCGGGCGCACTGCCATTCGTCTACCAGAGCAAGAAGATCGGGTGGGGCTACCAGTCCGGGCCCGAGCCACACCTCGACGGCCGCACCATCGACGAGAAGCAGGGCCGAGTCATCGGTGGCACATCCTCGATCAACGCAATGATCTACAACCGCGGCAACCCGATGGACTACGAGTGTTGGGCCGTTGAAGGCCTCACCGACTGGGACTACGCCCATTGCCTACCGTACTTCCGCAAGATGGAAACCTTCTCCGACGGCCCCGACCCGTGGCGCGGCGGCGATGGCCCGATGCGGATCAACCGGGCCGCCGCGAATCACAAGCTCTACGACGCGTTCCTCCGCGGTGGCGAGCAGGCCGGACACACCGTCACGCCCGATCACAACGGACAACGTCAAGAAGGCCTGCACGTTGCTCAGTCGTTCATCAACGACGGTGTCCGTTGGAGCGCATCACGCGCCTACCTGCGACCAGCGATGCGCCGACCCAACCTGACCCTGATGAAGACCTCGCTCGTCAACCGGATCGTGATCGAGAACGGGACAGCGGTCGGCATCGAGCTCGCCGATCAGGGCACGGCCCGTCGCATCACGTGCGCTCGGGAGGTCATCGTCTGCGCTGGAGCGATCAACACACCGAGGTTGCTGATGTTGTCGGGCGTTGGCGAACCGGACGATCTCCGGTCTCACGGGATCGCGGTCACTGCGGAATCGCGGGGGGTGGGCCGCAACCTGCAGAACCACCCCGGTGTCGACCTGCAGTACGCGACCGAGAACGAGCATTCCCTCACCGCCCAGTTGGGGATGGCCGGCCGGGTCAAGCTCGCGCTCGATTGGGGGCTGCGGCGCAAAGGCCTAGGCACGACCAACTTCTTCGAGACCGGAGCCTTCCTGCGCACCCGTGACGACGTCGCCTTCCCGAACATGCAGTTCGAGTTCCTGCCGCTCACTCGCCAGCTCAGGAGCGGCAAGCTGATCCCAATCCCTGGCTTCCAGTTCTGGATGGACCTCTCCCGTCCCGAGAGCCGCGGTGCCGTCACCCTCCGATCCGGCGACCCGACGGCTCACCCTTCGGTGGTCTTCAACCACCTCGAGGCACCGCAGGACATGCAGGACATGATCGACGGTGTCCGTCTCACCCGCACGCTCATCCACCAGCAGGCTTGGGACAGATACCGCGGCGTCGAGCTCACGCCCGGCTCGGGCGTGGTCAGCGACACGGAGATCGCCGCATTCCTCCGCCAGAAGACCGGCACCTCGTATCACGCTTCCGGCACGTGCCGGATGGGCATCGATCCGGACGCGGTCGTGGACACCGATGGACGTGTCAACGCCGTCGGCCGAATGCGCATCGTCGACGCATCGATCATGCCGAAGGTCATCACCGGCAACCTCAACGCACCCGTGATGATGATGGCCGAGAAGCTCGCCGACCGAATCCGCGGGAGGCAGCCACTCGCTCCGTCCGACGCACCCTTCTATCGCAACCCATGACTCTGCGCTCGCGCCGTCCTTCTGAGCACTGGAGCGGTTCAGGTTGAAGATTCTCGGTCGCACGGGGACGGTCGGCGCCGACGTCGGGCTCATCCGTCATCGCCGCGATATCCATTGGCACGCAGATCACCCGGCCGAGGCGTGAACTACGGCTTTTGCAACCCACGCTCATGGCTGTAT
>JANMJD010000246.1:0-6212 GCA_031371195.1 Actinomycetes bacterium
CGGGCCATCCCCTGGCTCCGGGCTGCGCGGGAGAGAACATAACGATTCGAGGCCTGACCTGGGCCGATGTCCGCGCCGGCGTCCGACTGCGGATCGGCACCGTGCTTTGCGAGGTGAGTTGTTACGCGCTCCCATGCGCCAGCAACAAGCCGTTCTTCACCAACGGCGACTTCCGGGTGATGCACCATGCACGCGGTCCGGTCAGCCGCGTCTACGCCACCGTGCTCGAGCCGGGCTCGATCATCGTCGGTGATCAGGCAGTCCTCGAGCCATGAGACAGCCCGGTTCCGCGCCGACAGACACACCACGAGCAGCCGACGGCCGTTGACCGAGGGAGGCGCCCGACATCCGAGCAGGTCAGCGGTCCAGGTCGGGCGGCGGAAGCTCACTCGGCCCCACATGGGCGTCGAGCCAGTCGTTCAGCGGGTCGCAGGCCCGCCAGAACTCGACGATGCGGTCGCGCGCCGCTGCACGCTGCATCCACTTCTCCACCGGGAAACTGCGCACGGCGATCAGCCCCTTGCGGCGAAGGAATTCGATGCGCGGATGATCCTTCGCATATCCCCGTGGGGCCGTCTTCAACGAGGTCATTGCGTCCATCGTCCAACCGCCGGCCTCCATCCCGCCGGCCAACTTGGCAATCTGGGCCCCCCGGTGGTCGTCGACGACGGCCTGGCGGAACCGGGCGAGTTGGTCCGACGCCATGTCGTAGTAGCCCGCGCCGAGCATCATCCCGGACGCCGAGATCTGCACGTAGTAACCCGCCCCGCCCTCGCTCTCGGCGAACATACCCTGTTGGGTCTTGTACGGCGGCCGGCCCTTGGCGAAGCGGGCATCGTTGTACGGACGGAACACATGGAACGGCCCGAAGTCGTCCAACGAGGCCGCGAGTGCTTCGAACGTCCCCTTCACGTCGGCGACGTAGACGGCCCGATTCGCCTGCCAGAACGACTTGGCGTTGTCGGCCTCCAACCTCGCATAGAAGTCGAAGGCCGACACCGGAAACCCGGAAAACGCCATGTCAGTCATCGCCTCGGCGCTGTTCAGCCCACGATCTCGGAGACCTGCATCACCGGGGCGATGTTCGTGTAGTTGGCGACGTCGGCCATCACCGCACCGGTGCCTTCGGCGGCCATGGCGGCACCGAACGCGTCCATGTCGGCGAACCGGAAGTGGACGGCGGCGACATAGGGACCGGTCGTTCCCTTGTCGATCTCGGCACTGTCGAGACCCCACGCCGACAGCGCCAACGGCACATGGCTGTTGGCGTAGTAGTCGTGGTCAAAGGTGGTGTCCTCACCGGACGGATAGAAAACGCTCACTCGGATCATGAGGCGAAACTAGCCGAGCTCACGTTCCGATCACGCCCCCGTCGTTCGTGACTCGGGCAATGTGTTGACCGAGGCTGCCACCACCCGAGGCGCAGGATGGTGCATCCTGTGTGACCGTGCCCAAGCAACGACGTCATCGCCTCAAGGGCTTGCCCGCGATCATCGAGCCGACCCCCGAGGAGCGCTTCGCCGCCGGCGTGCGCGACGCCGAACTCGCCAAGCAACGCGCCGCCGCCGCCAAGGAAGCCTCCCGGCAGGCAGCCAATGAGCTGAAGGTCGAACTCGAACGCCAGCAGGTCGCCGCCGCCCAACACGCGGCCGATCTCGCCCGGGCGCGCACCGATCGGAGCACGGCGGTCGAGCGCTTGAAGGCCGCCCGCCAGTCGGGTCGCGGCAAGGCCGAGGCCGAGGTCGTCTGGCGCGAAGCCACCGCCCGGCTGATGGAACTCGAAACCGGGGAACGCCCCCGGTGGGCGCCGGCGTCTCCGGCAGGTCCGACCTCCGCCGCCTCGCGTGCCGATACGGACGCGGCCACGGAAGCGGACGAGGAACTCGGGTCGCAGCCGGTGTCGGCGTAACCTTCCGCCCCATGGCTGATCTGTATCTCGGCGAGACCGTCGACCCCGCCACCCACCAGCGCACCGGGACCAAGGTGGTGATACCGACCGGGGAGTTCACGACCCACGGGGTGATCGTCGGCATGACCGGCTCGGGAAAGACCGGCCTGGGGATCGTCCTCATCGAGGAGGCGTTGCGCGCCGGGGTCCCCGCCCTGCTCATCGACCCGAAGGGCGACCTCGGCAACCTCTGCCTCACCTTCCCCAACCTGTCGGGCACCGACTTCCGGCCGTGGATCAACGACGGCGACGCCACCAAGGCGGGCCTCTCCCCCGATGATTTCGCCACTGCCCAGGCCAAGACGTGGTCGGATGGGCTGGCGAGCTGGGGACTTGACGGCGCAGCCATCGGGACGATGCGCAGCGGGGCCGAGTTCACCATCTACACCCCCGGCTCGACCGCGGGCATGGCGATGAACATCGTCGGCTCGCTCAACGCGCCCGATGACGCCGGCGATCTGGAGACGATGCGCGACGAGATCGAGGGCTACGTGTCGGGGCTGCTCGGCCTGGTCGGCATCGAGGCCGATCCGCTGTCGAGCCGCGAGCACATTCTGCTGTCGAATCTGATCGAGACATCGTGGGCGGCGGGAAAGGACCTCGACCTGCCGACGCTCGTCGGCCAGGTGCAGACACCGCCGATCCGCAAGCTCGGCGTGTTCGAACTCGACACGTTCTTCCCACCGAACGACCGCACCGCGCTGGCGATGAAGCTCAACGGCCTGCTCGCTTCCCCGTCGTTCGCCGCCTGGGCGCAGGGCGCGCCGCTCGACATCGGCACGCTGCTGCGTACGGCCGACGGCAAGCCGCGCTGTGCCATCGTGACCACATCACACCTCAGTGATGAGGAGCGCCAGTTCGTCACGGCCCTGGTGCTGGCCAAGCTGGTCACGTGGATGCGCAAGCAGTCGGGCACCACCGACCTGCGCGCCCTGCTGTACATGGACGAGGTCGCCGGCTACGTCCCCCCGAGCGCGATGCCGCCGACCAAGAAGCCGATCATGACCCTGATGAAGCAGGCCCGAGCCTTCGGCGTCGGCGTCGTGCTGTCGACGCAGAACCCGGTCGATGTCGATTACAAGGCGCTGTCGAATGCCGGAACGTGGATGATCGGGCGGCTACAGACCGACCGCGACAAGCAGCGCCTGCTCGACGGAATGTCTGCGGCAGCCGGCGGTGTCGACGTCGCTGCGATCGGCGACACCATCTCCGGCCTGAGCAAACGAGAGTTCGTGCTCCGGCGGGCATCGAAGGACAAGCCCGAGATCATGACGACCCGCTGGGCGATGAGCTACCTGCGTGGCCCGCTCACCCGCGACCAGATCGAGGGCCTGATGGCCGGCCACGTCGCCGCAGCCCCGACACCGGGACTCGATCTTCCGCCCTACGTCGTCCCCGGCACGCAGGCCCCGGCCCACTCGATGCGGTCCACCGAGGCGCCTACGGGGGCTACCGGCCTCGGCGCCGACGAGACCAGCGTCATGCCTCGGATCGCCGACGGCGTGGCCGTGCGGTGGGTCGATCCAGCCAGCCCGTGGCTTTCCGCCGTCGGTGGCGACACCCGGGGCACCCGCCTGGAACCCGCCGTCGTCGCCCGGGTCCGGATGCGCTACGACGACGACAAGGCCGACCTGGTCAGCGACGCCGAGTACGAGGCGGTGCTCTTCCCGCTCGCCGCCACGATCGACGCCACTCGGGCGATCGCCGTCGACTACGACGACCGCGATCTGCGCGAGGCCGCGCCCGACGGCGCGGTCTACCGCCTGTCGGACGCCCCGATCGACGCCAAGACGACGTTCACCCGGGTGGAGCGCGACCTGATCGATCATCTGGTGCGCAGCCAGACGATGGAGATCCCGGTCAACCGCGATCTCAAGCTGTTCGGCCGCCCGGGAGAGACACCCGAGGCGTTCACGTTGCGATGCTCGCAAGCCGCCAACGACGCAGCAGACAGGGACACGGCGGCCCTGCGCGACAAGTACGCCGCCCGAGTGAAGAAGGCCCAGGACGCCCTGGCCGCCGCCCACGACCGGGTTGACGTGCTCAAGAGCGAACATCGTGGCCGTCGCGGGGAGGAGATCATCGGTGCAGCCGGCTCGATCCTCGGCGGGCTGCTCGGTGGAAAAAGCCGCAAGGGCGCCGGTGGCATCCTCGGCAGCCTCGGCGGATTGTTCGGCAAGCACCAGCGGGCCAGCACGGCCGGCGAGCGTGTCGACGCCGTGGAGAACAAGGTTGCGACGTTGGAACAGGACCTGCATGATCTCGAGGCCGAGGCGGCGACCGAGATCCAACAGCTGAGCGATGCATGGGACGCCAAGGAGGCCGGCATCACCACCGTGGCGGTCGCCTTGGAGCGCACCGACGTCAGCGTGTCCCAACTGGTGCTCGCCTGGGTCCCGGTCGCCTGATAAGCATCCGGCCATGAGCGGATTGACCCTCGATCGCTACCTGCGCTACGAGGAACTCACCACGCAGCTCCGTGAGCTGGCCGAAGCCCGACCCGACCTGGTTGCGGTCGAGTCGATCGGCCGGTCGCACGAGGGTCGGGACATCTGGTTGGCGACGATCACCGATTCGGCCACGGGCAGCCACGCCGACAAGCCGGCCCATTGGATCGACGGCAACATCCACGCCACCGAGCTGACCGCATCGGTCGGCGCCCTTGGGGTGATCGATCACCTGGTCAGCGGGCATGGTACTGACACCCGGATCACTCGCGCGCTCGAAACCCGAACGTTCTATGTGGTGCCCCGCCTCAACCCCGACGGTGCCGAACTGGCCCTCGCCGATCATCCACGGTGGCTGCGATCCTCGACGCGGGTGTGGCCGTGGAAGGAGCGGTTCGACACCCCCGGGCTGATCCCCAGCGACCTCACCGGAGACGGCCGCGTCCTCACGATGCGAATTCCCGATCCGACCGGAGCGTGGAAGCAGCACGCCGATGACGGGCGCCTGATGATTCCCCGCGAGATGGCCGACGGCCCGCAGGACGGGCCGTACTGGCGGATGCTGTGGGAGGGCGAGATCACCGAGTTCGATGGCTTCACCATCCCCGTTCCGCGAGAACCCGAAGGACTCGACCTCAACCGCAACTTCCCGGCCGGATGGTCGACGGCGCTGGGTGTCGCCGGCGACTTCCCGGGCTCCGAACCCGAGATCCAAGCCCTGATGCAGGCGATTATCGCCCGGCCGAACGTGTGCGGTTACAACGCCATGCACACCTACGGCGGCGTGCTGCTGCGACCGTCGTCCACCCGGTCCGACAGCTCTCTGCCGGCCGCCGACGTGTGGACATGGACACAGCTCGGTGCCCAGGGCAACGCAGCCACGGGCTATTCCGTCCATTCCGTGTACGAGGACTTCACCTGGGATCGCAGTCAGCTGCTCTCGGGCGCTTCCGACGACTGGGCCTACGAGCATCTCGGGGTGTTCAGCTGGACGACGGAGTTCTGGGACGTGGTCGATCGCGCCACTGGCGAGCACTCCGCCACCAATTCGTGGATCTTCGGCCCGACTGTCGATCAGGAGCTCGGCGTGCTCCGTTGGGCCGACGAGCACCACCCGCGGATGTTCGTTCCCTGGGCGCCGTTCGAACATCCCCAACTCGGCCCGGTCGACATCGGCGGTTGGGATCATCTGCGCTCGTGGAGCAATCCACCCGAAGGCTCTCGGCTGGTCGACGAGATCCGCCCTCACGGGAGCTTCGCCGTCACCCAGGCCCTGGCTGCTCCCTGTCTGGTAATCGCTCAGACCTCGGCTACCCGCCTCGCCGACGACGTGTGGCGCATCGAAGTCGGCGTGTTCAACGATGGCTGGCTGCCCACCCATGTCAGTGAATGGGGCCGCAAGGAGCACCTCGTCCTGCCGATCGTCGCCACGCTTCACCTGCCTGGCGTCGATCTGGCCGAGGGCGCCGCAGTCATCGGCGGTTCGGCCCGCCAGGAACTCGGCCAACTCGCCGGTCGATCGGCCTCGCGGTTCAATTACGGCTGGCCCAACGACGGCACAGCCGACCGGCTGCTGGCGTCGTGGGTCGTGCGCCTCCCATCGACGGTGACCGAGTTGCCGATCACGGTCTCGCATCAGCGCGCCGGAACGGTCCGGACCACGGTGAATCTCGGCGACTAGCTGTCCCCGCGGGCGACCGGCATGTCGAGCGCCGTGTCGATCAGTAAGGTCGGCGGGCGTGCGCGTGCTGGCCATCGATCAGGGAACGTCGGCGACCAAGGCGGTCGTCGTCGAGTCCGACGGATCGACCGGGTCC
>JANMJD010000256.1:0-5110 GCA_031371195.1 Actinomycetes bacterium
GCAACAAGCGTCGGCGAGGCCACCGAGCCGCCTTCCGCCGTTGCTGGGACCTCCGGCTCCGTGCCGGCGGTGGTGGCCGTCTGGGTCGTCGCCAACGAGGTCCCACTCCCGCTGTCAGATGCCTTGGGGTCACGTCTGGCAATGACGATGCCGACGAGAACGCTGACGATCAGCGTGAGTCCGGCGAGCCACCACTGCCCGCTTCGACGGCGATGAGGAGCGGGTGAGCGCGGCGCAACGACGAGATTGCGATCTTCGATACCGCGGCCACCGTCGACCGGCGTCGGCACGGGCGACTGATCGATCACCGGCTGGGCGATCACCGGCTGAGCGATCGCCGGTGGGGCGACCACCGGCGGAGGCAATGCCTCGCGCGGGGGGGGTGGTGGAAGGGGCGGGCTCCAGGGCCCTGGGTCTGACATTCGAGCGTTCCTAGGCTGGGGCGCGATCAGTCGACGGCGTCTTCGACGAGGCCGACGGCCCGGTCGCTCACGCCATCGGCGATGTCACGGATCTTGCGAGTGACGTCGCTGTCGAGCATTGTCTCCTCGAGGGTGGCCGAGTCGACGGCCAGCCAGGCGACGACCCCGACGGCGGCACCGACGAGCGGGAAGACGATGAAACCCCAGAGCTGCTTGAGGGCGTCGCCGCCGGAGAACACCGCCGAGGCCAGACTGCGAACTGGGTTGGCCGAGGCGCGGTCGACCCTGCTCGACACCAGATTGACGACGATCAGCACGAGCCCGACGCTCAGGCCACGGGCGCCGGGGGAAAACGCCCTCCCAGCGGTGCACAGCACGACGAAGACCCAGATGGCCGCAAGAATGATCTCGATCATCATCACCGAACCGAGACCGAATCCGCCGGGGCTCCACTTGCCCCAGCCGTTGGCGGAGAAGTTGTGGCGGGCGCTCCAGCCATCGACCCCGCTGGCGATGCCCCAGACCACGAGTGCGCCGATCATGGCCCCGATGATCTGGCCGAGGATGTAGAAGACGGCGCGGGCCGGGGTGATCTTGCGGGTGAGCACCATCGCCAGCGTCACCGCCGGATTGACGTGGCAGCCCGAGATGTTGCCGATCGCGTGCGACACGGCGACGAGGCTCAGCCCCCACGCCAGAGCGATGCCGAGGAGCCCAATCGCGGACTCCTTCCCGAGGACCGCGGCACCGAGGCCACCGATCATCAACACGGCCGTCGCCATCGCCTCGGCACCGAGTACTCGTGAGTTGCTGGTCATGTCGTTACTCCTCGGCAGGATCCTTGGGTGGGAACGGTGGTGGATTCGCCCCGGCTCCGCAAAATAGCGCCCCGGACGGGTCGCCCCGGCGATGCCCCGGCGATGTGATCACCGGCGGGGCGGGTCGGCCCGGCTCGGATCCATCGGCCAGGGGTGTTTCGGGTAACGCCCGGCCATTTCCTTGCGGACATCGGCCCATGAGCCGGCCCAGAACCCGGCGAGATCACTCGTGATCTGCAGCGGACGGCCAGCAGGCGAGAGGAGATGGAGGACCACGGCGACACGACCACCGGCGACGGTCGGTCCGTGGGCCAGCCCGAAGAGCTCCTGCACCTTGACGGCCAGCGTCGGTGGTTCGTCCTCGCCATAGGCGATCGGGAAACGCCGGGGCGTAGCCGATCCATCCCGGGTGAACGACGACGGTGCCAGCCGATCGAGATCGGTCCGCAGGTGGTGATCCAAGCCCGCGGACAGGACCGCTCCTGGATCGAGTGCTTCCAGGTCGGCGCGACCGCGAGCGAACAGCAGGAACGGGGCGAGCCAGTCGTCGAGAGTGGCTGTCAGCGTCGGTGTGCTCCAGTCGGGCCACGGTTGGCCCAGCGTGCGATGGAGGAAGGCGACGCGCTCGCGCAACGAGCGCGCCTCGGGGCTCCACGACAGGGTTCGATCGATGCCGCGCTCGCGTACCCGGGCGACCAGGGCATCGATGACGAATGGTCCCGGTTCCGGCTTGCGGGTGATGTCATCGAGCATCGCTCCGCCGAGCCGCCGCTCCACCAACTCGACGAGCTCGTCGCGGCGCGTGTCCCACGTCAGGCGCGTCTCCTCGGTGACCTGGGTCCCGAAGACCTGTTCGAGGCTGAGGGCATCGATCGGTGCCGCCATCCGCACCCTGGCCTCGCGTCGATCGCCTTCGAGATCGGCAACGATCAGAAATGGCTCCTGTGCGAGTGGATCGTTGGCCGGCACCCAGGCTGCGGCACCATTCGGCAGTTGAAAGCGTCCGGCCTGCGAGCGGCGCACCGCCAGCCGGTCGGGATAAGCGATGGCCAGCAGTTCGGCCAGGGCCGAGGCGTTGGGCACCTCGGCTACGTCGGTGACCGAAATGTCGATGTCCACACGGCGGACGAGTTCGTTGGCCCGCCTCCGGGCCGTGCCCAACGCCCGTCCGTCGGCCTGTGGATGGCGACGGCTCGGATTGCCGATCAGCTCGACTCGGGTGGCGATATCGGTCGGGACCTCGTCGGGACGGCCGCGCATCACGTCGCGTTCTTCGAGCAGGGCGGCGACGACGCAGGCCAGCCCACCGCGCTCGGCGCTGTGCGACGTACCGGCGGCCACCATTGCCGCGAGGCGCGGATGGAGCGGCAGCCGGTTCATCTCCCGGCCGAGTGGCGACAGCCGGCCATTGCCGTCGAGCGCGCCCAGCCGGGTGAGCAGGTCGCGGGCGTCGGCGAAGCTGCGCTCGGGCGGCGGGTCGATGAACGACAGCGCCACCGGGTCATCGACGCCCCAGGCCGCCAATTCGAGGGCAAACCCCGCCAGGTCGATCTGCAGGATTTCGGGCTCGCCGAAGGGGCGGCGGGTGGCCTGCTCGCCCTTCGACCACAGCCGATAGACGACGCCCGGTCCCAACCGCCCGGCCCGTCCGGCGCGCTGGACGGCCGACGCCCGTGAGATGTTGATCGTCTGCAGGCGGGTCATTCCCGTGCGGGGGTCGAATCTGGGTGCCCTGGCCAGGCCGCTGTCGATGACGATCCGGACCCCTTCGACCGTCAGGCTGCTCTCGGCGATATCGGTGGCCAGGACCACACGTCGTCGGCCGTACCGGCTTGGTTGCAGGGCGGCGTCCTGCTCCTCGTTCGACAGCATTCCGTAGAGGGGATGGACGTCGGCGGCGTGCGTGTCGGGCAGCTGAGCGAGCAGTTGTCCGACCTGGGTGATCTCGCGCACACCCGGGAGGAAGACCAGCACGTCGCCGGCCTCCCGCCGTAGCGCAGCCTCGACGGCCGCCGCAACGGCGGCTTCCAAACGCTGCGACGGTTTGCGTGGCATCCACCTCACGTCGACCGGGTACGGCTGGGCGTCCACGCTGATGATCGGCGCCGGCGCATCGGGGTGCCCGAGTAATTCGGCGAATCGCTGGGCCGCCACCGTGGCCGACATGGCGCACAGCCGGAGGTCCTCACGCACCAGCCGGCGGGCATCGAGGGCGAGGGCCAGACCGATGTCGGTGTGCAGATTTCGTTCGTGGACCTCGTCGAAGACGACCAGGCCGACGCCGGGCAGCTCGGGGTCGACCTGCAGTCGGCGGGTGAGTACTCCCTCGGTGACGACCTCGATACGGGTTCGTCGGCTGACGCGCCGATCGTCGCGGGTGACGTACCCGACCGTGTCACCGACGTCCTCGCCGAGCAGATCGGCCATCCGCCGGGCGGCAGCCCGCGTCGCCAACCGGCGGGGCTCGAGCACCACGATCCGGCCGGACGCGGCCCATGGCGCGGCCAGCATCGCCAGGGGTAGCCGGGTGGTCTTACCCGAGCCGGGCGGGGCGACGACGACGGCGCTGCCCCCAGGTGGGGCCAACGCGTCGAGCAGGGGGGCGACGGCAGCGTCGATCGGAGAGGTCACAGCGCCGAGCGGTCTACCACGCCCGGGCGGTCGACCGGCAGCGCTTCAGGCGCCGATCAGGCTCAGCGACTCGGGTTGCGACATCGGGGCGGTCGCAAAACTGCTCATGCCCTCGTGCAGGCCGATCCGGGCGCGGTAGCCGAGCACCTCTTGCGCCCGGGCCGAACTGGCCAGCAGATGGCGGGCATTGCCGATCCGGTAGCTGCCGACGACCTCCGGCCAGAGCCGGCTGTCACGGGCGACACAGAGCGTTGTCGCCGCCTCAAGCAAGGTAGACGATCGGCCGGTGCCGATGTTGAGCACGCCGTAGTACCGCTCGGCGGCATCGATGGCGAGCACGTTCGCCCGGGCGGCATCGCCGACATGGACGAAGTCACGGCGTTGGCCGCCGTCTTCGAATACCTGGGGCCGCACACCCCCTTCGATCTGGCTACGGAAGAGGCCGGCCACGCCGGCCAACGGCGAGTTCTGGGGCATCAACGGGCCGTACAGGTTGTGGTAGCGCAACGTGGTCACGACGGTGCCCGGATGGCCGACGGCGTAGGCGTCGAACAGCATCTCCTGGTGGAAGCGGGTGACGGCGGCCAATCCTCGAGGGCGCACGACGGCGTCCTCGGTGATTTGGGCGGCGACGAGGTCGGTGCCGCAGAGCGGGCAACGTGGTTCGAACCGGCCGGCGTCGAGGTCCTCCCGGCGCCGAGCCTGTGGTGCGACCCGGCCGTGCTCGGGACAGCCGTAGACACCGTCGCCGTACACCGTGGTGGAGCTGCCCAGCACGAGGTGACCGGCGAACTCGGCATCGTGCAGTGCAGTGAGCAGCGTGGCGGTGCCGAGGTCGTTGTGATGGACATAGCCGCGCAGATCGCCGAATCCGTCTCCGACCCCGGAACGGAATGCCTGATGTGACACCACCTCGACCCGGGCGACGGTCCGGCGGATCTTGTCGAGGTCATCGACATAGGCCCACACCCGTTCGACGTTCTGACCGAAGGTCGCGCCCGGCGCTCCTGCGGTGTCGGGCGTATCGAGTGCGACGACATCGTGCCCGGCCTCGCAGAGAAGCTGAACGACGTGAGCACCGACAAAGCCGGAAGCACCGGTGACCAGCACACGCACGGCAGCCTGTCGTGCACGTCCAGACCGAGATGGTGAGAGGTTCCGTGCATGAAATACTTTTTCACCAAAGCCTTGTCCGGTCCCTGTTTGCGCGCTTCGGCGGCGGTGAAGAGGCCGAGGTGG
>JANMJD010000263.1:0-7530 GCA_031371195.1 Actinomycetes bacterium
ACTAGCTGTCCCCGCGGGCGACCGGCATGTCGAGCGCCGTGTCGATCAGTAAGGTCGGCGGGCGTGCGCGTGCTGGCCATCGATCAGGGAACGTCGGCGACCAAGGCGGTCGTCGTCGAGTCCGACGGATCGACCGGGTCCGTCGTCGAAGTCCCGCTCAAGGTCCACGCCGGTGCCGACGGGGCTGTCGAACTCGACCCGGAAGAGCTGTGGCGCAGCGTCGTCGCCGCCGCATCCGAGGCACTGGGCGCGGCCCGGGGCTCGATCGAAGCAATCGGCTTGGGCAACCAGGGCGAGACCGTGCTCGCCTGGGACCGCTCGACCGGTCGACCCCGCTCCGCCGGAATCGTCTGGCAGGACCGACGCGCCACCTCGATCTGCGAATCAATTGCGGCGACGGGCCGGTCGGGACGGCTCGCCGAAATCACCGGGCTCGAACTCGATCCGTACTTCTCGGCGCCGAAGATGGCGTGGTTGCGCCCGCAGGTCGGCGACGCGACGATCACGACCACCGATACCTGGCTGCTTCACCGGATGTGCGGCGTGTACGCCACCGATGCGGCCACCGCCTCGCGCTCGCTGCTGCTCGACCTCGACGATGTCGAGTGGAGCACCGAGGCGTGCGACATGTTCGGCATCGACCCGTCGACGCTCCCCCGGATCGTTGCCAACGCCGGGCCCGTCGGCACCACCAGCGTGTTCGGCCCCGAGATTCCGGTCACCGGTCTCTGTGTCGACCAGCAGGCCGCGCTCTTCGCCGAGTCGTGCTTCGCCGACGGTGAGGCGAAGTGCACGTACGGAACCGGGGCATTCCTGCTGGCGTCGACCGGCGCCCGCCCGACGCGATCGACGAATGGCCTGGTCGGCAGCATTGCGTGGCAGCTGGACTCGGCCACGACATGGTGCCTCGACGGCCAGGTGTACACCGCCGGCTCGGCCGTCGGCTGGTTGGAACGGGTCGGGATCATCAGCGGACCGGCCGACCTCGACCGCCTCGGCGGAGCAGTGAAGGGCCCGAGGCACACCATGTTCATCCCCGGCCTCGCCGGACTGGGCGCCCCGTTCTGGCGCCCCGACGCGCGCGGAGCGTTCCTCGGCCTCGACCTGGCGACCACCCGCGAGGAACTGGTTCGAGCCGTGATCGAAGGGCTCGCCGCCGCCGTTGTATATCTGGCGCGGGCCGCCGCCGCCGATCTCGGAGCCCCGCTCGAGCGCCTGCGGGTCGACGGAGGGTTGACCCGGTCGCGGGTCCTGCTCCAGACGCAGGCCGATCTCCTGCAGATACCGGTCGAGGTGTATCCCTCACCTCACGCGACGGCCCTCGGGGTGGCCGCCTTCGCCAAGCTGGGCGCGGGCGGTGCCTCGTCGCCTGCCGACGCCGTGGGCCCGTGGCAGCCGACGCTCACCGTCGAGCCGACGGTCCCGGCCGACGAAGCCGAGGACCGCCTGAGCCGGTGGCACGCCGCGGCCCGGTCGACGATGGATCTATGACGACGGCGGCCTATGACGTGACGGTCGTCGGCGGCGGGGTTGTCGGCGCGGCGGTCGCCCGGTTGCTCGCCCGCCACGATCTCCGGGTGCTCATGCTCGAGCGGGGTTCCGATGTCGGGGCGGCGACGAGCAAGGCCAACACGGCGATCCTGCACACGGGCTTCGATGCCACCCCCGGTACCGTCGAGTCTCGGCTCGTGCGGCGCGGGTACCGGCTGCTCAGCGACTACGCCGCCCGGACCGGCATCGGCGTCGAACCGACGGGAGCCGTGCTCGTGGCCTGGGACGACGAGCAGGCCGCCTCACTCCCCCGGCTCGCCGCCAAGGCGATGGCGAACGGCTATGAGGCGACCGTGCTGTGCGATGCCACCGAGGTCTACGCGCTCGAACCGCACCTCGGTCCGGGGGTGCGCGGCGGCCTGCTCGTACCCGACGAGCACATCATCGATCCGTGGTCGACCCCGCTGGCCTTTGCCCGCGAGGCGATCGCCAACGGCGCCGAGATCCGGCTTGGCTGCGACGTGCTCGGGGTCGAGGTCGGCGCCGAGGTCTCGGTGCTGACCACCTCCACGGGCCCGGTGACCACCCGCTTCGTCGTCAACGCCGCCGGGCTGCACGGCGACACGCTGCATCGGGCGTTCGGCTTCGACGGGTTCACCATCCGACCGCGGCGCGGTGAGTTGATCGTGTTCGACAAGCTGGCCCGGCCGTTGCTGCGCCGCACGATCCTCCCCGTACCGACGGCGATCACCAAGGGGGTACTCGTCGCCCCGACCGTGTTCGGCAACGTGATGCTCGGCCCGACGGCCGACGACATCGATGATCGCACCGCCACGGCGTCGACGGCGGCCGGCCTCGCCGGGCTGTTGGCCAAAGGGGCGCAGATCATTCCATCGCTGGTCGCGGAGGAGGTCACTGCGGTCTACGCCGGTCTGCGGGCGGCGACCGAGCATGCCGACTACCAACTGACGTCATCGGCGGCGGCACGCTATGTCTGCCTCGGCGGCATCCGCTCGACCGGTCTGACGGCCTCGATGGCCCTCGCCGAGGAAGCGGTTGCCCTGCTCGCCACCGCAGGGCTGACGATGACCGCCCGCCCCACGGACGAGGTCCGCGGCGTCCGGATGCCCAACCTCGCCGAGACCTTCCCTCGGCCGTACCAGTCGGGCGGCACGATCGTCTGTCACTGCGAACGGGTCACCTCCGCCGAGATCGCCACCGCATGCACGGGCCCACTTCCAGCCGTCGATCTCGACGGGCTTCGCCGGCGTACCCGGGTGCTCAACGGCCGCTGCCAGGGCTTCTACTGCACCGCAAGCGTCGTCCAGGCCGCCTCGAGCGCCGACGGACGGCCTGCCGCCGCATGGCTGGGACTCCCGTGACTGGCACGATCCGGCCGGCCACGATCCGACCGGCCACGATCCGGCCGGCCACGATCCGGCCGGCGTCGACGTGACCGTCGTCGATGTGGCCGTCGTCGGTGGTGGCCCGGCAGGTTTGGCCGCGGCCATCGCCCTGCGCCGAGCCGGCGCCGGTCACGTGGCCGTGTTCGAACGCGAGCAGGAGCTGGGCGGTGTCCCGCGGCATACCGACCACACCGGATTCGGACTGCGCGACCTGCACCGGGTGATGACCGGTCCGCGCTATACCCGCCGCTACGTCGAGATGGCGGAGCGGGCCGGGGTGCGGCTGCATCCCGGCGTTCTGGTGACTTCGTTCATGGATGGTGCAACCATCGAGGTCGCCAGAACGAGCGCGGCCGGCATCGAGACTGCGACCTGCCGGGCCCTCGTACTGGCCACAGGAGTGCGGGAGCGGCCACGCGCCGCCCGGCTCGTGCCCGGCGATCGGCCGGCCGGGGTGCTGACCACCGGATCGCTGCAGCAACTCGTACGCGCCGGGCTCCCGGTCGGGCGGCGCGCCGTGATCGTCGGCGCCGAGCATGTCAGCTTCTCAGCGGTCACCACCCTGGCGCACGCCGGGTGCACCACGGTCGCCATGGTCACGTCGCTCCCCGGTCACCAGACCTACTCGCCACTGGCCTGGGCCACCGCCGGGCGGCGCCGAGTCCCGATCCTCACCTCGGCATTCGTCGCCGAGATCGTCGGGAAACGCCGGGTGGAGGGAGTCGTGCTCGGTGACGGCCGACGCATCGCCTGCGACACCGTGGTCTTCACCGGCGACTGGTTTCCCGACCATGAACTCGCCCGCCGTGCTGGCCTGCCGATCGATGCGGTGAGCCGTGGGCCAATCGTCGACGGCGGTCTACATACTCCGCAACCAGGAGTTTTCGCGGCCGGCAACCTGCTTCATGGCGCCGAGACCGCCGACGTATGCGCCCTCGACGGACGCCGGGTCGCCCACTCCGTCGCCCACTGGCTGGGCGGCCGCGGCTGGCCGGCCGCGCCCGTTCCGATCATCGTCGAAGCCCCACTGCTGTGGTGTGCACCGGGCATCGTGACCCCCGATCGACCGACGCGTGGCCGATATCTGCTGCGAACCAGTGCACCTGTGCGCCACGTCGCCGTCCACCAGGGCGAACGCCGCCTGTGGACCGGGAGGCCGGGTGGTACACCGTCGCCGCTGCGGTCGATGTGGATTCCCGACCGCTGGCAGTCGGCCGTCGACTCCACGGCCGGGCCGATCACCGTGACGGCTACGCTCAGATAGCCACGCGGGCGTGGTGGAATGGCAGACACGCTGGGTTTAGGTCCCAGTTTCGCAAGAAGTGAGGGTTCGACTCCCTCCGCCCGCACCGATGATCGCCGAAAGCGCCAGGTCCCCACGTTGAGTACGCCACGAACGATTCACGACCTGCCCACACCGGCGTTGATCATCGACGTCGACGCCTTCGAGGCGAACCTCGCCGAGATGGCTCGCCACTGGCCCGGCGCCCGGCTCCGGCCGCACGTGAAGGCCCACAAGACAACCGCTCTCGCCGCCCGCCAGGTCGCCCATGGACATCACACCTTCACGTGTGCGACGCCCCGGGAGGTGGTCGGCATGGCCAACGCCGGCGTCGGCACCGACCTGCTGCTGGCCAACGAGACGCTCGATCCGATGCGCCTGGCGGCGATGGCCGCGATCCAAAACCAGGCGATGGTCACGGTTGCGGTGGACTCCGACGAGACCATTGCCGCCGCGGCCGCGGCGGGCATCCGTCACGCTCTGATCGACGTCAACGTCGGCCTGCCGCGTTGTGGGTGTGCTCCCGATCAGGCCGGGCGTGTGGCCGATGCCGCTCGGGCCGCCGGGATGACGGTTCGCGGGGTGATGGGCTACGAGGGACATCTGATGATGGTCGCCGACGCCGACGGCCGCCCGGCCCGGGTGGCCGCGTCGATGGACCTGCTGCTCGCCGCTCACGCCGACGTCGGGGGCGACATCATCTCGGCCGGCGGAACCGGCACCTTCGACGTCCACGACCGGATCACCGAGCTCCAGGCCGGCAGCTACGCCCTGATGGATTCGCACTACGCCAGTCGCGGGCTGCCGTTCGCCCAGGCCCTGTTCGTCGTCGGCACGGTGATCTCGAACACGCCCCAATGGGCCGTCGCCGACGTGGGACTCAAAGCGCTGGGCATGGATCACGGCAACCCAGCGATCGAGGGTCACGCCGTCTGGTTCTGTTCCGACGAGCACATCACCTTCTCGCCGTCCGACGGCGGACGCGTCCCCGACGTCGGCGCGCGGCAGCGCGTCGTTCCCGCCCACGTCGATCCGACGATGGCGATGCACGAGGCCGCCTGGCTGGTGCGCGGCGACGACATCCTCGACCGGTGGTCCATCGACCTGCGCGGTTGGTAGGCCGATCCGTCAGCCCGATCCGTCAGTCCGATCCGTCGACACCCGCCGGGAACTCGGCAAGGGCGTCGACCATCGCCCGAAAGCCGCGGCCGCGGTGCGAGATGGCGTGTTTGGCCGCATCGCCCATCTCGGCGAAGGTGCGGCCATCGGCGTCGACAGGAATGAATAGAGGGTCGAATCCCCAACCTGTGTCGCCGCGCTCCTCGGCGGCAATCGACCCTTCGCATACGCCTTGGACGGTGAGCTCACGACCGTCGGGCCAGCACACCATCACCACGGTCACGAACCGGGCCGTACGCTGTTCAACAGGGACGTCGACCAGCTCAGCAAGCATTTTCGAACGGTTCTGGGCGTATGTGGCGGTCGGCCCGGCGAAGTAGGCCGTGTCCACCCCCGGGCCGCCATCGAGGGCGTCGACGAAGAGCCCGGTGTCGTCGGAGATCGCCGGCAACCCGGTCGCGGCGACCAACGCTCGGGCCTTCAACCGGGCATTGCCGACCAACGAGTCGGCGTCCTCGACCACTTCGGGCACTCCGGACGGACGAGGTCGCAAGTCCACGGCCGTGCCGAGAATGGCGGCGATCTCGGCCACCTTGTCGGGGTTCGCCGACGCGCAGACCAACGTCAAGTGAGCCGGGGCCGACCGATCCAGCATGGGTTCGGGGCCGGTCATCGACCGATGGCTCGTGGCGTGGGCGGCGTGGCCAGCACCGCGGCCTGAGCGGCAAAGATCTCGAGCAGACCACCCTCGGCCAGGTCGAGCAGGGCGTTCAATTCCGACCGGCTGAATGCCTTGCCCTCGGCCGTGCCTTGCACCTCGACGAATGACGCCTCTCCGCCGTCGAGCGGGTTGAGCATCACCACGTTCATGTCGACATCGGCCGTCGAATCCTCGGTATAGGGCAGGTCGAGCACCGGCACTCCGCCGACGATGCCGACGCTGATCGCCGCACACTGCGAGGTCAGCGGATGGGTCTTGATCGAGCCGGCCTGCACCACTCGGGTGAGCGCGTCGTGGAGAGCCACGAAACCACCGCAGATCGAGGCGGTGCGGGTGCCGCCGTCGGCCTGCAAGACGTCGCAGTCGATGACCACCTGGCGTTCTCCGAGGAGTTTCATGTCGCACGCGGCCCGCACGGAACGGCCGATCAGCCGCTGGATCTCGACCGTGCGACCACTCTGCTTGCCCTTGGCCGCCTCGCGGTCCACCCGCTCGGGCGACGAGCCGGGCAACATCGAGTACTCGGCGGTCACCCAACCCTTGCCCGAGTTCTTCATCCACCGCGGCACGCTCTCGTCGATCGATGCCGTGCACAGCACTCGGGTCTTGCCGAAGCTGACCAACACCGATCCGGCCGGGGCGTCGGTGTAGTCGCGTTCGAACGTGATCGGGCGCAGTTGGTCGGGTCGGCGGTCATCGGGACGGGGCACTCAGGACTCCTTGGTGGGCGCGCCGAACGGCGGCAGTTCGATGGAACCCGGATCGGAGGCGATC
The DNA here is from genome assembly GCA_031371195.1 of Actinomycetes bacterium. GTDB lineage: Bacteria > Actinomycetota > Acidimicrobiia > Acidimicrobiales > Ilumatobacteraceae > JANMJD01. The sequence goes on from JANMJD010000263.1 coordinate 6,794, forward strand.
TCGGGCAGGGCAACGGTATCGACCGACCACTCGTCCGCGGACGACAGTTCGGGGCCGAGCAGGCGGCGCCCGAGGTCGGCGAACCACGAGATGTCGCCGCTCGACAGAAACCGGTGTTCGGCGTGCGACGATCGGGTGCGCAGCAGGCCGGCGGCCGACAGTTCGCGTTCAACGGCGAACGCCGTCTCTTCGGCCGATGAGACGAGCACGACATCGGGGCCCATCACATCGCCGATCACCCGGGCGAGATACGGGTAGTGGGTGCAGCCGAGCAGCAACGTGTCGACTCCCGCTTCAACCATCGGAGCCAGGAGCCGCTCGGCCAACACGATGACCTGGTCGCCGCTCGTCTCGCCCCGTTCGACGAACTCGACGAATCCTGGACAGGCGGCACACGTCAACTCGACGGCGGCGCCCGTCGCGGCAACGGCCCGTTGATAGCTCCCCGAGCCAACTGTGGCGACGGTGGCGATCACGCCTACACGGGCGCTGCGGGTCGCCTGCACGAGGGCGTTTGCTCCTGGCTCGATCACCGAGATCACCGGAACCGGCAGTTCGGCGACCAAAACGTCGAGCGCGGCCGAGGCTGCGGTATTGCACGCCACAACGAGCGCCTTGATGTCGTGCTCCTTGACCAGGCTCCAGCCGATCTGGCGGGCGAAGGTGCGAAGTTGGTCCAGGGCGCGGTTGCCATACGGGTATCGCCCGGTATCGCCGAAGTAGACCAGGTGCTCGGC
>JANMJD010000268.1:0-6825 GCA_031371195.1 Actinomycetes bacterium
GCGGCGCGGAGTGGCCGGCGATTGGCATCGAGCGTTTCGATTTCAATTACGGAATCGGTGGCCAGCGGGAACTGTTCCATCATGCCGAACGGGTACTGGAGCTCCTGGCGATCGGACGCCTCCGGGACGACGATCCTGTCGAGCGTCCAGACGGAGTTGAAGTCGAGTTCCTCGGCGAGCGCCGTGAGATCTTCGAGCTCCTTGACGGTCACCTTGTCACGGAAGTTGGGCAGATACAGGGCGAGTTTCATGAGCGATGTCCCCTTCTCGTTGTCATGTTGAAGCGGCCGGCGATGGCCGACCGGCGGTGCGGCGCAAGATCCCCATGCGTACCGCTATTCAGGTTGGACGATAGACGAGCAAGCGCGGAGGGCGATCAACGACCGCTCAACTTTTCAAGTAACGGAGGTCAGGTCGGCCCGGCTCGGAACCTTCGGCCGCAAGCCGATCGCGCAGCTCCCGCTTGACGACCTTGCCGTAGTTGTTCGTCGGGAGGGCATCGACGAACCGGTAGTCCTTGGGGCGCTTGAAGCGGGCGATGTGATCGAGGCACGTCCGGTCAAGCTCCTCGATCGACGGCGGAACAACGCCGTCGGCGGCCACCACGAAGGCGACGACCGCCTCACCCCACTCACCATCAGGCCGACCGACGACGGAAGCGGCCCGCACGCCGGGGTGACGAAGCAGTACCTCCTCGACCTCCCAAGGGTAGATGTTCATCCCCCCGCTGATGATCAGATCCTTCGATCGGTCCCGGAGCGTGAGGTACCCGTCCGCGTCGAAACTGCCGACATCGCCGGTGTGCAACCAGCCTCCGCGCAAGGTCGCCGCAGTGGCCTCGGGTTGGTTCCAATAGCCGGACATCACCACATCACCCCGGACGACGATCTCGCCGACCTCCCCTGTGGGAAGCACGTGGTCGTCGTCGTCGACCACTTGGACCTCGACGTCGGTACGGGCAACACCGACGCCCTGCAGCCGGTCCCGCCAGCGGGGATGGCTGTGGTCGGCGTGGTCGGCTTTCGAGAGTGCGGTGATCGTCATCGGTGTTTCGCCCTGCCCGTAGATCTGCGCCACGCGGGGACCGAAAACACCGAGGGCGTCCTCCAGATCGGCGAGGTACATCGGCGCCCCGCCGTAGATGATCGTCTTGAGGCGGGACAGATCGGCGCCGGCGACGGCCGGGTCCCCGGCCAGCCGCTTGACCATCGTCGGAGCCGCGAAGAACGACATGCCGTCCCAGCGCTGCAGGAGCGCGGCGATCTCCTCGCCGTCGACGCCGCCGGACTCCGGCACGATGCTCACCGCACCCCGGGCCACGTGGGGTAACCCGTACAGCCCCGAGCCGTGTGACAGCGGCGCCGCATGGAGGATGCTGTCCTGCGCGCTGACCGGGTCGATGTCGGCGAAGTAGCTGAGCGACATCATCAGCAGGTTGCGGTGCGTCAGCGTCGCCCCCTTCGGTCGCCCGGTGGTACCGCTCGTGTAGAACAGCCAGGCCGGGTCCTCCGGCTGCCGGTCGACGAGCGAGGTCGCCGATGACGCTGTGAGCCGGTTCCATCGCTCACCGGGTGCGACCACCGCAACCTGCAACGACGCGACCGTGCCGACCAGTGACTCGACGTCGTCGGCGTGATCGGCGTCGGTCATCGCCACCGCCGACTCGCTGTGATCGAGGATGTAGGCAATCTCGTCGCGATGCAGACGGGCGTTGACCGGTACCGCCACGAGACCGGCGTGCCAGATCGCGAACATGGCCTCGATGTACTCGGGTCGGTTGCGCATCACGATGGCCACCCGGTCGCCGGGCGACAGGCCGAAGTCATCGCGGAGCCCAGCCGCCGTCGCGGCTGTCCGGGCAGCGAACTCGCCCCAGGTGGCGTGGACGCGCTCGCCGGCGGCCAATGCCGGACGGTCGCGAAACAAGCGTCCGTGGCGTGCCACCCATACGGCCGGGTTCATTGCGGCTGTTCCCGTTGCACGAGACGAGCGTATGCCACCGGGACCACCTCCATCTCCCATCGCCTACCATTGCCAATGCGCATGTGCACCACCAGCGGACGACGGCAATGAGGCTCGCCGAGCCTGAGGCGCTGGCTCGGTTGGCCGCGCACGACCACGGAGTGCTGTGCACCGTCCACGCCGCTCGGGGCGTCGACGCCGGCCCGTCGTGTACGTGGCCGACGGCGACGGCTATGTGGGCGTGCCCGTGGACCGAGTGAAATCAAAGGCATCGTTGCGCCTGCAACGGGAACGGAACCTCGAGGCCGACCACCGGGCCACGCTGCTCATCGAACATTGGGATCGTGACGACTGGTCGCGCCTGTGGTGGGTGCGCGCCGAGATGCGCTGGCAAGGCCATGACGCCGCGGACCGGGAGGAGTCCCTGTCCCACGAGCTGGCCCAGCGCTACCTCCAGTACCGGGACCGTCCCTTCGCCCAAGTGCTCGTGCTGCGGATCGTCGCCGTCTCCGGTTGGGCGGCCGGCCCCAGGTGACCCGAGCGGTCGCCGACGAAGTCGAGGGCCGATCGATCCGGCCCTTGATCTCGCTGAAGAAAGCCGCGGACTCCCTCGCATCACGGACCCGCACGATGGTGTGGTTGAACGCGACGGCATGGGCCCGTTCTTGCGCCGTTGAATCCGGCCGGTGCTACCTCAGTTGGGTGAGGACGGTGACGTCATCTCTATCGAGCAACGTATTGGTAAATGCTGTCACCGACATGTAGTTCAGTTCGACTGCGCCGCGCAGCGTCGTCAAGAAGGCGATGTCGGTCGCGTCTGCGCCATGACCGATTCGGATCATCGAGCTGCGCGGCGCGAGACAGGTCGGGTCAACGACATACCACGCTCCGTCGACAAGCGCCTCGGCGACGAGATGAAAGTCCATTGGCGACAGCCCCGGTGCGTAGACCGACACCACACGGGCAGCCACGCCGTTGGCCCGCAGCAGCGTCGCCGTGAGGTGGGCGAAGTCACGGCACACCCCCTCGCGACCGAGCAACGTGGCCACGGCACCGTCGATCGGCCGGGATGAACCCGCCACGTAGGTGATGTTCGAGCCGACCCAGCTCGACACGCCGTGCAGCAGATCGGCGCCCTTGAGCCCAGCGAACTCAGCGCGAGCGTGGGGACCGAGACGATCGGACTCGCAGTACCGAGTGGGCCGCATGTATTGGAATGCATCGTGAGGATGTGCCGCCGCAGGCCCGACCGTGCCGATCACCGTCGCCATGTAGTCGATGAGGAGCAGCCCCGGCTCGACGTTGTTGACGAAGTGCAGCGCACCTTGGCGCTCCACCGCGAGTTGACGTCCGGCGACACTGATCAGCAGCTGTTCGTCGACACGCGCGTACTCCTCGGACACCGCGATGGCGAGCACAACGTCCGCTTGGTCCGTGACGGACACCTCGAGATGTGAACTTACGAACCGCTGGAGCCCATCCGATTCATGGTTGCCGTTCATTGCATCACCCATGTGTACGCGATCCGATTGCGCGGTGAACGAAGTCCAGCTTCGCCACCACGTTGGCTGACAGCACGAACGGGTAGAGGTCTGGTTGACCGATCGATCGGGCCATCGCGTTGAGCCCAATCGTCAAACCCAACCACTTCTGTACCATCGCGTCGATTCCGACCTCGTCGCCGCGAGCCCATGCTGCCGCCCCTGCAGACAGTGCCGGTTCACCGACATCAATACCGATCGCTGCGGCCGTTGCCAACCCGGAATCGATGTGGAGGTAGTGGGCGAAGGTCTCGGCCCAGTCCTCCCAGGGATGCATGGTGGCGTACTGACTGACGTGGGTGCTCGACCAGTCGAAGTCGACACCTTTGGAATAGTGCTCCTCACGCGACTCGTCGTACGACGGACGCTCATCTCCGAACAGGGCACGGAACGCATCCAGCCGGCCGGCCCGCTCAACAAGCATCGGCCAGTAGTAGTGCCCGATCTCGTGACGGAGATGGCCGAGGACCGTGCGATACGGCTCACCCAGCTGTTGCCGCACGAACTCGCGATGCACGTCGTCGGACTCCGAAAGATCGAGCGTGATCACACCGGCTTCGTGTCCGGTGATCACCGTGCGCCCACGGGAGGAAAGCAGTGCGAACGCAACCCCATGCACCGGGTCGACGGAACGGTCGATGATTGGGAGACCGAGCGAGATCAGTTGGTGCAATAGTCGGCGCTTCGCTGTCTCGGCATCGGCAAACGCGGCGAGCGAGTCGACCTCCTGGTCGTTCGGTCGCACCGATGTGAGCCTGCAACTCGCGCACCGCGGGGCTGGATCGTCTGCCGCCACAAGCCAGTTGCACCGAGCGACGAGTTGGTTCGCGCAATGCCGGTACAGCCCGGGAGCCCCGTCGGCACGGGCGAGGCCGTCCGAACCGGGACGGAGCGCGACCAACAGTTCCTGATCTGGTAGGTAGCCGAGAAGCGAGCCGCAGCGCAGGCATGTCGAATTCTCGAAGAATACCAGTTGTCCGCATACCGAGCACGTGAACGGCTGCATATGGCGACGCTACCAGCGGCACAGAAATCGTGCTTGACCAGACCACGATCAGCCTATTGCGGGACGACATCGACCGAGACGGTGAGTCGGCTCTCCTTCGCATCGGTGAAGATCACGCCGTTGAGCGGGGGTACGTCCGCATAGTCGCGACCCCGAGCCGTCGTGACATACCGGGGCCCGGCGATTTGGTTGTTGGTCGGGTCGACCCCGATCCATCGACCACCGCCGACGTACACCCCTACCCAGGCATGAGTGCGATCGGCGCCCACAAGGCGCTTTTTGCCGGGTGGCGGCACCGTCTCGAGATAACCGCTCACATACGAGGCCGCCAGCCCGACCGAGCGCATCGCACCCACCATCACGTGGGCGAAGTCCTGGCAAACCCCCTTGCGGATCTTCATCACCTCAACGAGCGGGGTGTCGATCTCGGTTGCCTCGGCATCAAACGTGAAGTCGGCGTGAATGCGCCCGCATAGTGACAACGCCGCATCGGCCAACGACGTGTCGCCGGTGAACGACAGCTTGGCGTATTCGGCAAGGAGATCCGAACGCTCCACAAGAGCTGAGTCGATCGAGAACTCGACCACCGTGAGATCGTCTCCGGCTACCTCGGTGGCTGTATACGACCACCATGGACGTCGACCTTCGCCGCCGAACTCACTCGGTCGACCGACTGTGTCGATTCTGCTGGCACTGGTAACGACAAGCTGCTTGTGTTCCTCGCGGATGACCATGACTGTTGTCAGATTCCCGAAGTAGTCGAGATGCTCGCGTTGATGCTCGGGGGCCGGGTCGGCGGTGATTGCTCGGCGAACGCACACCTGACCGTCGACATCGGTCGGCAGTTGCCGAACCTCCGCGAAACTGGAGACCACGGGTGCGCTGTAGTCGTAGCGGGTGATATGCACGACCTCGTAGATCACGTTGCTGCCTCCAGCCGCGGTGGCGACTGGGGTGACGGCGGTACGAGCGGGCGGATGGTGTCGACGATCCCGGCCATTGCGTACTGCGGTCGCCAGCGCATGAACGAGTCGGCGCCAATCGTGTCGGACACCATCGACAGGTGCGAACGAATGACACTGACGAAGAGGTCCAGCTCCGGACGGTAGCCCATGTCATCGAGCGCGCTCAGCTTGCTCGAATCCATTCCTTCGACCATTCGAACGACGTGATCCAACAGGTCCAAGACCCGTTCGGTCGACCCATTGGGCCGGTCGGTGCGCAGCAGAGGGAGACACTCGCCCAATCGGTCGATCTGAAAGTGCAACGATCTCGGGTTGCCGCGGTCGCCGAACAGCAAGTCCATCGTGGAGGAGGCATCGGCGCGCGAGCGATAGCGGCGGCGGGACGTGATGATGCTCTCGCCGGCGATCAGCACCGACTCGACGAGCAGGCTTTCGACCGGTGCACTGTGTTCGCTACCGAGCCCGGATCCGACCAACACCGCGACGTGGAGTGCTCGCTCAAGGCGCCGGCCGGCCTCCATGAACTGCCAGCCGTGATCGCGCACCATCGATTCATTCGCCAACCCGGACAGCGAGAGCAGACCCTGGAGCAATGTGTCGAGCAAGGTTGTCGTCGCCTCGTCACGCCCGTTGCGGTCATCAGCGTGCGTGCCGGTCGGGAGCCGATCGAAACTCTCGAGCAACGATCCGACGACGAGCCATGTGTCGACCGACAATTGATCACGCAACACATCGATCGCCTCGAACATGTGATGCACGGCATGGGCCACCGTGCCCGGGCGCTGTCGGTCAGCGACCAGGGAAAACAGCTCATCCGCCGGATCAGCGAGCAACGTCGCCGCGTCGTCACCGACAAACCCGGGGTAGGTGCCGGTGATTCGCGTCAACGCCTTCAGCAATACGACCGCCGCCGCAGGTCCGGGACCCAGAGCGCTGTTCGAGTACTCGTCACGCCGCGCGTTGATCGTGCGAATCAGGCGCACGGTCCCCTCGGCGCGTTCCGCGTAGCGCCCCAGCCAGAAAAGGTGCTCAGCGGCGCGCGCCGACAGGGCGCCGATCGGGGCGACGGCGGGGCTATCGGGCTCGTCCGGCCAGAACTCGGTGTCCTTCGCTCGTTCGGCGCTGAGTACCCACATGTCTTTCGAGTCGGCGCCCGACTGACTGGCGATGGCGGAGCCGGAGTCGCCGGCGGCAGCTCTGGCGAGGCCGCCCGGCATCACGATGTAGGAGTCGCCGTGGGCAACGGCAAACGTGCGCAGCACGGTCGCCCGCGGCTCGATTCCACGGTTGGTGAGAGCGGGAGCAGAGCCGGGCGTCAACCGCTCCTGGCCGACCCATCGGTGTGGGCGTG
>JANMJD010000284.1:0-7154 GCA_031371195.1 Actinomycetes bacterium
CCAACAACGGCCCGGCCTTGCCCTCGCCGGCGATCACCACGACCCGGCTGCGGGCGGCAGTGTCACCCTGCGGCGTCAAGGTCATCCGGATCCGACCCTGGTACGCCGCGCTCAGCGCCACGGCACCCGGGGCGTCGCTCACCGGATCACCCGGCGGCCAACTGGCCGTATGGCCATCGTCACCGATGCCGAGGTGGACGATGTCGAATCGCTCCGGGAGTCCGGCGGCATACTCGCCGGCTGCTCGACCCAGATCGCCGGCAGTCACCGGCATGGCATGAATCTGCGACGCGCCGATCGGGAGCGTCGACAGCAATCCGACGTTACGCGCCGGGTCGCCATCCGGAGCTACACGCTCGTCGACCTGCCAGACCTGTACATCGTCCCAGCTCACCGCCATATCGGCCATCCTGCGGAACATCTCGGCCGGGGTGCGCCCACCGCTGACGGCCAACGTCGCCCTACCCCGTCGACGTACCGCGTCATTGACGCGCCGGGCGAGCGATCGAGCCGCGGCCTCGGCGACCGAATCGGCATCGGCGAACACTCTGATCTCCATCACCCCAGGTTCGCGCACTACTCCGACGACAACGCGCCAACCGGATCCGGTCCGCCGGATGGCGACTCCGGTTCAGGCCTCTTCGAGTTCGGCCCCACCGAGGTAGCTCGACTCGAGCAGGTGACGGTTGGCCGCCAACTCCTTGGCCGAGCCTTCGAGCTGGAGATTCCCGTGGTTGAGCACATACGCCCGGTCGGCGATCTCCAGGGCGAGGTGGACGTGCTGTTCGACGAGGAGCACTCCGGCACCGGTCTCATCGGCGATCTGTCGCAGGACGGGCAACAGTCGCTCGACGATGATCGGAGCCAGCCCGAGGCTCATCTCGTCGACCATCAGCAGTTTCGGCTTGGTCGTCAGAGCCCGGCCCATCGCCAGCATCTGCTGCTCCCCACCCGAGAGCAGCCCGGCCTTGCGGTCCATCAGCTTCTCGAGCGCAGGGAAGTAGCGCAATGCCTGATCGACGTCGGACGAGCCTTTGGCGGCACCGAGTCGCAGGTTCTCCTGCACGGTGAGCTGGAAGAACAGCGAGCGGTCCTCGGGCACGTGGGCAAGCCCGTCACGGGCGATCATGTGGGCGCGGCGACCCTTGACCGAGCGTCCCATCACCTTGATGTCACCGTCGAGCACCGGGATCAACGCCGACGTCGTCAGCAGCGTCGTCGTCTTCCCGGCGCCGTTCGGGCCGAGCAGGGCGACGATCTCTCCCTCCCCGACCGTGATGTTCAGCCCGCGGACGACCGGGACGCCGTTGTAGCCCGACGACAGGTTCTCGATCTCCAACAGCGCGCCCATCAGTGGTCCTCCTTGGCGGACTGGCCCAGGTAGGCCTCGATCACCTGCGGGTTTCGTTTGATCTCAGCCGGGGTTCCTTCGGCGATCTTGACGCCGAATTCGATGACGTAGATGTAGTCGCAGACGTTGAGCACCAGACCCATGTCGTGGTCGACGAGAAAGATCGTCGAGCCGGCGTCGATGATCTGGCGGAGCCGGCTGCCGAGTTCGAGGGACTCGGCGGTGTCGAGACCGGCGGCCGGTTCGTCCATGCAGACCAGCGACGGGCGGGCGGCCAGTGCGCGGGCCGCAGAGACCAGCTTGCGCTGCCCCTGGCTGATCTCGTTGGGCATCTTCTTGCGCAGGTCGGAGAGGCCGAGCACATCGAGCGCCCAGGCCACGCTCGAGCCGTCCTGCGATCGTTTGGGCATCACTAGATCGAGCAGGAACCCCTTGGCCGATGCCTTCTCGGCTGCGACCTGCAGGTTCTCCTCGATGGTCAGGTCGTCGAACAACTCCAGCGACTGCCATGTACGCCCCAGACCGAGCCGGGCCCGGCGATGCGCCGGCAGATCACCGATCTCCCGGCCGTCGAACACGATCCGGCCGGTGGTCGGCACGAAGCCGGTGACACCGTCGATGAAGGTCGTCTTGCCAGCACCGTTGGGACCGATCAGGCCGACCAGTTGACCCTGTTCAACCCTGAAATCGACCTCGTTGACGGCCTTGAGACCGCCAAAGGTGACCGACATCCCGAACGTCTCAAGCAACGCCATCTCAGTGACCTCCGGTCGCAACAGGTGGGGACGAGGATGACCGTTTGCCTCGCAGGGACAGGCCGACCTCTCGCACTGCGCCGGCGATGCCCTCGGGATTGCGGACCGCAGCGAAGATCAAGCCGATGCCACCCAAGATCAAGGTGAACTCGGCCGGAACACCGACGACCTCGGCCAGGAACGTGAACAACAGTCCGCCGCCGACGAGCAGGCCGCCGCTGATTGCGCCGTACACGCTGGCGATGCCACCCAGGTAGGCGAAGGCGAAATAGGTGAGCGAGTCGAGGTAGTCGAATTTGTCCGCCGCGACGGTGCCGCTGCGGTAGGCGAACACCGCTCCCCCGATGCCGGCGATGAACGCCGAGACGCCGAAGGCGAGGAGTTTGGTGCCCGATACGTTGACACCCGCCGCCGCCGCCGCTCGTTCGTTCGAGCGGGTGGCAAGCCATCGTCGACCAGTCGCCGAACGCCGCAGGTTGGCGACGCCGTAGCAGAGCAACACCACAACCACCAGGCAGAACACTGCCGTCATCGGGTTGGGCTGTTGACCGTCGCCAGCGATCACCCCCAGAATACGGAACTTCACATCACGAGCCTGGGCGAATACCTTCGGGGTGTTCACCGGGGCGCCCTTGAAACCGCCAGTCACCGACGAGTTGCCGAACAGCACCTTGTCGACGGCCACGGCGAAGGCCAGCGTGACGATCGCCAGGTTGACGCCGCGTACCCGCAGGGCCGGAATCGCCACGATCAGACCGACCAGCGTGGCCACCACGGCGCCGATCAGGATCGGGATCGGGAACGGCACGTTGTGTTCGGTCGTCATCTTGGCGACCAGGAACGCCGAGATGCCGGCGAAGGCCATCTGGGCGAGCGAGATCTGACCGACGTAGCCGGTGAGCACCACGATCGACAGGCAAATGATGATGCCGATCAACGTGCTCGACAGGGCAAGCCGGAAGACCGGTGTCAACACGAACAACGCCAGAATGGCGGTGCCGATGGCCAGCAACGGCCCACCCCAACGAACGGCCCAACGGGGCGGGGTCGGTGAGAATGGGAGGCGACCCGAAGCGATCGCCCCGCGGGTCGGCAGGCTCTTGCCCCGTAGGAACAGAACCAACACGATGATGACGAACGGCAGCAATCGGTCGACGCCGGGGAAGGCTCCCGATCCCGACCGGGGGAACCAGCTGTGGTTCGCCCCGACGTAGGAGATCAGAGCGAACTGCATGCCGAGCAACATCGCCGCGAAGGTGGTCCAGCCGAAGGACGTGAATCCGCCGACCAGGGCGGCGGTCAACGCGGGCACGATGAGAGCAGGTAGCACACCGGGGTCGACGGTGGCCGAAACCGTGGCGGCCAGGATGCCGAGCAGACCGGTGATCACCGTTGAGATCACCCAGTTGGCGCCGGCCAGGAAGTCGGGTGAGAAGCCAAGGACGACCGCACCTTTTTCGTTCTCCGATGCGGCGCGGGTGGCCAGGCCGAAGCGGGATTTCTGGAACACCGCCCACAGCACGATCGTGAAGATGATGACGAGCACGGCGATGGTGAATTGGTCGGTGGCCATTTTGATGCCACCGGGGAGTTTGACCTGTGAGCCGGTGGTGAAGAACGGCATCTTCTTCACGTTGTACGGCTGAATGCCGAACCGCCGGATGATCACGGCCGGCAGGAAGAGAAACAAGCCGATCGAGGCGACGACCTTGGCCAGCGGCGGAGCGTTGCGTAGCGGCCGGAAGATCAGCAGGTGCAACGCGAGCCCGAGCAGGACGGCGAAGACCAGCGAGATGATCAGGGCCGGGGCGAACTGCATGTTCGGTCCGAAGCTGATCCGGGTCGGCCAGTCGGGCAGATCGGTCCAGTTCGGCTTGTCCTGGAACCAGTGCATCACGCCCTCGATCAGGGCGAATGGGTTGGGCAGCGGCGGCAGGAACAGGTCGCCGTCCTTGCGCAACACGGCGTAGACGAACGCGACGTACATCGCCACCGCGCTGTTGGCGAAGTTGACGACGCCAGAGCCACGGTAGATGAGCACGACGCCCAGGGCGATCGCCGCGATCAACGCCCCCGACGCCAGCGCCGATCCCTGGAGGAACTGGGCCCGGGTCTGCGGGTCGATGGTCGCCCAGACCACCATGACCAGAGCAACCGCCACAAAGAGCCATTGCAGATACTGAGTGAGTGATCGCTTCATGTCCTCGGATGCCCCCAACACGAACTCTCGAACAAAACACGGTGGTGGAGCACCGCTACCGCTGCGCTCCACCACCGTCAATCATGTCCCCTCCACCGAACGGTCTAGGGGGTTCAACCGATCAGGCCGCAACCTTGGTGGCGTCGATCGCCTTGCCGTTCAGGCCATCGGCGATGCTGATCCACTCGCCGCTCTTGAACTGCTGGATGCCCATCTGCGCCCCACACACCGAGACGAAGATCGGCAGGCCGAGGATGGTCTGCTTGCCGCAGCTCAGCGGACCGGCCTGGATCATCATCGGCCCCGTGAACGAGCGAATCTTGTCGTTGAGGCCGGCGTAGTCAGCCTTGTCGGCACCGAGGGCGTTGATGAATTTGGTGGCGGTCATCAGGTTGGCGAACGACGGCCCGGCGAAACCGGTGTACTCCAGCGTCGTCGCTCCCGGGGCGGGCTTGCCGTACTGCTGCACCTTGGTGATGTAGGTCTGCATGCCGCTCTCGACGTCGGGCTGGAAGTAGCTGTAGCCGTAACCACCGAAGTACCAGCCGTCAGGCACGGGACCCGACTCGCCGGCATCCTTGAGGTGATCGGTCATCGGCGTGCCGAAGCACAGGCCGGTGGTCACCACGACCGGATTGATGCCCAGCGCCTTGATCGCGTCGTACACGTTGATGCACTGCTGGATCGTGACGATCGGCAGGAACACGTCGGCAGTCCCAGCACCGGCGGCGGTCATCGCCGACTGCACGTCGGCGGCGGTAGCCGTTGCCTCGACCGGGACGTACGTCACCTTGACGCCGGCCTTCTCGAGCGGCGTCTTGAGCAACAAGTCGAATGCAGCCGAACCTGCGGCGGTGTTGACGTAGACCACAGCGGCCGTCGCCGGCTTCGGGTCGAGCAAGGTGGTGGCAAAACCGGCCATACCCGGGATCACGCCCGGCGAGCCGGCGGTGAACGCCTGGCCGGCCGTCGTCGTGAAGTCCTCGGTGGTGACGCCGTTGCCGATGATCACGGCCTTCTTACCACCGAGCGCGTCGTACAGCGGCTGGTGGTTGTCCTGCATCGTTCCGGTCATCACCAGGCTGATCTCGGGGTTGTTGGCCAGTTCGGTGCCGCACTTCGAGCCATCGTCACCGGTCGAGATCACACACTCGACGATCTCGATCGGCCGACCACCCGCACCACCGAGTTCGGCGTTGATGTAGTCGCGCGCCGCGTTGATGCCGATGGTGTTCTCCGGGAAGAAGTCCTCCTGGTTCACGTAGCCGATCTTGTACGGCGCACCTGATGCCTCTCCGGCGGTGCCACCCGTATAGGCGAGCGCCCAGGCGTTGACATCCGGACCGGCGGCATCGGTTGCGGCGGGCGCAGCGTCGGTGGCCGCCGGGGCGGCATCGGTTGCGGCGGGCGCAGCATCAGTGGCCGCCGGGGCGGCGTCGGTGGCCGGGGCGGACTGGGCTGCCGTCGTAGCCGGAGCCGTCGCATCCGTCGACTTGGTGGTCGACGTCTCCGAACACGCCGTGGCCAGGAAGCCGAGCGCTACAAATGCTGCGCCGAGCTTCATGCTCCGATTTCTCATGTTGTTCCCCCTGTTGAAGGTCATTCATCGTCGCCGATGCGGAACTGCGACCCGAGTGGCGCAGACCCGTCCATGTTCTACTCGATATGACGGTGGTCACGTACGATTGGAATCAGCACGCTCGTTTCGATCCGCGGACCGGGACGACGGCACGCAGACGCAAGGAGCATTCATGAGCGCGCACGAGGCGATCCGAGACGCCGCCCATCGCTACTGCCGGGGAGTCGACCGGTTGGACCCCGAGCTGATGAAGTCGGCCTACTGGCCCGACGCCATCGACGACCACGGCACGTACGTCGGCGATGCACCGGCATTCTGCGACCGGGTCGTGACGTCCCATCGACGGTTTGAGGCGACGATGCACTGCATCTTGAACCATGCGATCGTCATCGATGACGACTCCACGGCCCACGGAGAGATCTACAACATCAGCTATCTGCACCGACTCGACGACACCGGCCAACGTTGGCTCGACACGTGGTGGGGGCGGTATCTCGATCGCTACGAGCGCCGCACCGTCGCCGGGGGCCGTGAGGACTGGCGGATCGCCCATCGCACCTGCGTGCACGAGTGGACCCGCAGCGAACCGATCGATGGCTCGATGCCGATCGCAGCCGATCGGTTCCGACCCGGCTCGGCCGACCGCGGCACGATGACGCCGCTCGGCACCTGACCGTTCCGCCGGGCGGCGATCACGCCGGGCGGACTCGTACTTCGATGTAGCGGTCAGCCGGCAATGCCCGTGTGGCGAACTCGGCGACGGTGGCCACGGTGAGCTTGGAGAGCACAGTGGGGCGCGACAGGAAGTCGTCGATGGCCGTCGGGTCGTCGGCCGCCTGCAGCAGCAGATCGAGCAGTGTGCCGTTGTCGAACAACCCGTAGTCGTGGTCGAGTTCGGCGACGGCCTCGCCGAGATCCTTGTCGGTCGGACCGTTGGCCTCGAGGTCGGCGAGATCCTGGCGGACGACCTCGGACAACTTGTCGATTCCCTCGGGAGCGCCGCTGACGTCGACGAACGTCTCCACGGCGGCGTCGGGCTCGGTGGCGATCGACACCGAGGCCGACGGTGAATAGGTTGCGCCGAGTTCCTCGCGGACGTGGTCGGTCAGCCGGGAGGACGCGATGTTCGACAGCACGTCCGACAGCACGATGTCGGTGACGTCACCGGTCGTCGGCCCGGTGAACAGCAGCTGGATGCCGGCCTGTTCACCGGTTCCCGAGGCGACATCGATGGTGATCGGGGTGGCCGGGGCGTCGGGCTGCTGATCG
>JANMJD010000313.1:0-2309 GCA_031371195.1 Actinomycetes bacterium
CACGGAAATCGACCTCAGGCGGGATATCCAAGCCGGCAACCGAACGGGGGCGCGATGCCACCGTCACCGGCCACCCCGTGCCGTCGACGGCGGCGAAGAAGGTCCCCCAGTCCCGCCCCTCGTCGCGACCGACGGCCACCACCCGCCCGCCGTCGCTCGTCGGCACGTCGGTCCACTCGTCGAGATCGATACCGAATCGGGCGATGACGATTTGATCATCGGTCAGCCCAAGCTTGTCGCGCAGGATGGCACGCTGGTTCTGGGAGAAGACCACCACGTGATCGACATGGCGATACATCCACCGGTAGAAACGGAGCCGACGGGGTGACATTGCCGTCGCCAGCTCGGCGAGCCAGCACGCCACGATCACGAAGCGCCTCCGCCGGAACAGGCCGAGCCGACGAAGCAGGGCAAAGCAGTGTCCCTCGCTCTCGAAGATCGCCACGATGCCACCCGAGTGCCGGATGGCCGGCAGGGCAAGCATCGTCTGCAGAAATGGGACCCCGAGAGCTTCCAGTTTCGTCACCAGCCCGGCGATACGGGGCCGCGCCCAGAATCCGTCGAGATGCCGGTCGGTCCACGCCGGGCACCAGCCCCGCCGGGACAGATGGTCGATCCGATAGGGCAAAATCGGTGTGCCGTTGCTCGTGGGTGAGCCGTATGTCCCACTCTTGAGGATCGTGACGGTTCGCTCCCCCACCGCCGCTGACATACTCGAAGTATGGTCGAGCGGCGCGTGTTGGTGGTGTCGCACGAGGCCTCACTGACCGGAGCGCCAAGGGTCGCCATCGAGATTCTTCGGGCGCTCGGCGACGCCGGCATGCATACGACGCTGGTCAATCGGTGGGGCGGACCGCTCGAGCCGGAGCTCCGCAAGCAAGCCCGGTTCACCCGCGGCGAGCCGATCTCGCGGCTACGCGTTGCGCTGCGTAGGTTTCGAACAACCAGACCGCTCGCATGCAAGGTCGAGGCCTGGGCGGCACGAAAGGTTCTCAGGGCGACACATCCGCAATTGGTGTGGGCGAACACGGCGCTCTCGGCTTGCTACGTCCAGCCGGCGCTCGATCTGGGTATCCCGGTGGTGCTGCATCTCCACGAGCTCGGCAAACTGCTCACCACCACGCTTGATCGGCACTCGATCACATGGTCCGACCCGCGGCTCACGCTGGTGGCATGCTCCGAGCCGGTTGCCGCGGCAGCGGCTCAACACTGCGGTATGGATCGTGCCGCCATCCGCGTCGTACTCAGTCGCCCGAATCTCGTCGCATCGGCCACGCATCCGAAGGCGGATCTCCTGCCCGGGGATCTCAACGTACTGGCATGCGGGACGGCTGATCATCGCAAGGGAACAGACACCTTTGTCGAGGCGGCGGGCATCGTGCAGCAACGTTCCCCTGAGCTCGAGGTTGCGTTCACCTGGGTCGGTTCGACGAAGTCGTTTCCCGATGCCGCGAGGGGAAACCTGGTCCGTTTCGTCGGCGAGCAGACCGATGCTCAGGCGTGGATCGCCGCCGCCGACATCGTCGTCGTACCGAGTCGTCAGGATCCCTTTCCCTTGGTGACGATCGAGGCAATGGCGTTGGGCAAGCCTGTCGTGGGAACCCGCGTCGGGGGCATCCCCGATCAGGTCGGCTCGGCGGGAGTGCTCGTCGCACCCGAGAATCCAGAAGCACTCGCCGATGCGATCGATGAGCTGTGCCGAGACGCCGTTCGACGTACGACGCTCGGAGCCGCCGCCCGAGAGCGCGCCGAGTCGCAGTTCGACGCATCGATCATGCGGCGGGAAATAGTGATGCTCGCGTCGGAGCTGGACGAACAACCAGGTCGAAAACCTCATCCGCCCGACAGCCGGAACCCGGTTACCCTTCCCGGGATGAGCACTGCGGGCGCCTCAAATCATCAATCGGGGCAGGACGAACTGCTTGCTTCCTATTCTGGGTGGAAGAAATATGGAGTGCCCGCAGAAACTCCGCCCCGCGCTGCGGCCATCTGGGATGCAATGCATCGAGCGGCCAACGCTTCCACTGGAACCAAGCTGCTCGAGATCGGATTCGGCTCCGCCGCACATCTTCAGTACGCCGTCTCCAAGGGCATGGTCTGCCAAGGCATGGAGATCAACGAGGACAGCTTGGAGATCGCCCGATCGCTCGGCATCCCGGCGAGGGGCGGTTCGATTCAGGCTGCGGGGCTGGGCAATGAGTCCCTCGACGTTGTAATGGCCCTAGACGTCGTAGAGCACCTAGAAGTCGATGAGCTGATATCGATGCTCCGAGAGATCAGACGAATTCTTTCACCCGATGGACGTGTAC
>JANMJD010000314.1:0-20008 GCA_031371195.1 Actinomycetes bacterium
CCAGCTCGAATTCGCGCATCGATTCGGTGTCGCGCATGGCGTGGCCGGAAGAGAAGTGTGGGCCGTCGGCCTGCCACACGATCACCTTCACGTCGCTGCGCCGCGCGGCGTCGTTGAAGCAGGCGTTCATCTCGTACGTCATCCGCTTGTTCTGCGCGTTGCGGCTCTCGGGGCGATCGAGGGTGACCACGGCAACGCCGCCGTCGCCCTCGCCAACCACCTCGTAGTGGACCGTTTGCAAAGCCGTGAGATCGATGGACGTATGTTTCCGCAGTCGTGCCGCAATCGCCGTACTGTGCGTCGCAGCCGGTCAACGGCCCCGATCAGCGGTTGCGGTCAGCCGATGGTCCGGCTCCCGTCCCAGTACGGGGCGCGCAGGGCGCGCTTGTTGATCTTGCCCATCGCGTTGCGACCGATCGTTGAGACGATCTCCAACGTCCGTGGGCACTTGTAGCCGGCCAACTGCGCACGGCACAGGGCGATCAGTTCATCGACATCAGGTGGGGATTCGGCGTCGACGGGGACCACCAACGCCTTCACCGCCTCGCCCATGTCCGCGTCCGGCACCCCGATCACCGCCACGTCGGCGACTCCCGGATGGGCGATCAGGACCTGCTCCGGCTCGGCGGGATAGACATTGACGCCGCCCGAGACGATCATGTCGCTGAACCGGTCGGTGATGTACACGAAACCGTCGGTGTCGACGTAGCCGATTTCGCCGATGGTGAACACCCCCTGGCGCAGGTGGGCCGCGGCGGTCTTGGCCGGATCGTTCGGGTACACGATGCCGCGGCCCGTCTCGTCCTCGAAGTACAGCCGCCCCTCGGTACCGGCGGGAACCTCGGCGCCCGAGTCGTCGACCACAACGGCGCGGGTGAACGGCGGTGAGATGCACCGGCCGACCGAGCCCGGGTGCTCCAACCACTCCTCGCTGGTAATCGAACAGATGGTGCCGACCTCGGTCGCTCCGTAGGCGTCGATGAACACCGGGCCGAACCATTGGATCATCCGGTGTTTGACATCGATCGGGCAGGCGGCGCCGGTGTGGGCGATCAGGCGCATGGAACTGAGGTCGTACTTCCGACGCACCGCCTCGGGCAGGTCGAGCATCCGTTTGAAGTGGGTGGGCACCATCACGCTCGACGCCGCGCCGTACTGCTCGATCATCGCCAGAACACGTTCGGGGTCGAATCGGCTCATGATCGCCACAGGGGTACCGGCCGCCAGCGCCCGCATGCCATTCAACGGACCGGTGTGATACATCGGGCCGACCACCAGGTGCGTGCCGTAGCGGGCGAACCGGTTGAGCTGCAGCGCTTCGATGTGCTCGACGATCGTCGCCCCGCCGGCAAACATCGTGGGCGCCAGATCGACGCCCTTGGGCACCCCGGTGGTGCCGCTGGTGTACATCAGATTGGGCAACGGGGCGATGTCGGTCGGTGGCTCGTCGGCACTTGTGACGCCGAGCAGCTCATCCCAGTCCTGCGCCCCGCTCAACGGACCTACGCCACGCCACGCCACGACGAGTGGCACGCCGGCCCGGGCTGCGGCCTCGATGCCGCGAGCCAGGTTCTCCGGGCCGACGAAGACCACCTGGGACTCGGAATCGGCCAGGATGAAGGCGGCTTCCTCGGCGTTGAGGTGGAAGTTGACCGGCACGGTCGACACCCCGGCAAGCAACCCACCGAGGTGGGCGAGCACCGTCTCGACCGAGTTCTCGGCGTAGACGGCCACCCGCCGGGCAGGCCCGACGTCGATGGCGCGCAAGGCGTTCGCCACCCGGTTGAGCGCGTCGTTCACCTCGCCCCAGGTCATCGCCACCCGATCATCACGCAGGGCGATCTCGTCGTGACGGTCTCTTGCCCGGTCGCGGGCCACCAATGCCATCGGAGTATCTAACCAGTCGGTCCGACCGACTGCGCAGCCGACTGGAGGCCGAACTCGAAAAGGCGCCGTCAGCGTGCTCGCAGTAACTTCAAAGCTCATGACGAATCAACCGCCCGACATCGATCTGTTCCGGCAGGAGGCCCGCTCGTGGCTCGAGGCGAACGCTGCTCCCCGCCCGGCGACGAACGCCGGTCACGATGACGACGCCTTCGTCTGGGGCCAGGGTTCCGACAACGTGGCGGTGTTCCACAACTTCACCGATGAGCAGGAGTCCGCCCGCCTCGAGGCGGTCCGGGACTGGCAGCGGCGCAAGTTCGATGCCGGGTACGGGATGATCAACTGGCCCCTCGAACATGGTGGACGTGGCCTGCCGAGCAGCTACGTACGGGCCTATTCGTCGGAGGAGTCGCGTTTCGAGGTCCCGTCGGCCGGTGAGCTGCCCCCCACCTCGATGGGTTTGATCGCCCCGACGATCGGCGTGTACGGCACCGACGATCAGAAGCGACGACACATCGCCGCGCTGATGCGGATGGACCAGGTGTCGTGCCAGTTGTTCTCCGAGCCGTCGGCCGGTTCCGACCTCGCATCATTGACCACGCGGGCAGTGCTCGATGGTGAGGAGTGGGTACTCAACGGTCAGAAGGTATGGACGTCGGGCGCGCGGTTCTGCGACTTCGGCCTGGCGATCACCCGCACCGATTTCGATGTGCCCAAGCACCGTGGGATGACGGCCTTCCTGGTCCCGTTCGACGCACCCGGTATGGATGTCCGCCCGATCCGCCAGATGAGTGGCGGGTCGAACTTCAACGAGGTGTTCATCACCGACGTTCGGCTCTCCGACGCCCATCGCCTCGGCCCGATCGGCGAGGGCTGGCGCGTCGCGCTGACCTGCCTCGGTTTCGAGCGTGACCATTCAGGCGGCGCCGGGGTCAACTCGGCCGGCGGTAGCTATCGCCGCGTACTGGCGACAGCGGCCCAGATGGGGCTCACCGACGACCCGGTCGTGCGCAACATGCTCGCCGACCTGGTGATCCACCACAAGGTGACCGGGATGACCAACGCCCGGGCGGCGGCCAACCTGAAGGCCGGCCAGGTCGCCGGGCCGGAGGGATCGCTCGGCAAGCTGATGTGGACGATGAACATGACCCGTGTCGGCGAGGCGATCGGCCAACTCCTCGGGCCACGCCTGCTGGCCGACACCGGCGAGTGGGGTACCTACGCCTGGAGCGAGCATGTGCTCGGCGCTCCGGGTTACCGGATCGCCGGCGGCTCCGACGAGGTGCAGCGCAACATCGTCGGCGAGCGCGTGCTCGGCCTGCCGGCCGAGCCGCGTGTCGACAAGGACATCCCCTTCAGCCTGGCCCAGCGCGCCGCGCGGGGCGGCTGAGCGCACTACGCGTCGAGTCCCAACCCTCGGCGACCATTGGCGTTGAGCGCGTCGATCGTGAAGCGGTCGGGCCAGTTGCGTTCGTAGTGCTCCTCGGGGAAGTCCTCGGGGCTGGATCCGTCGCCGAACGCCGCGCGGACCTTGGTGGCGTACCGTTCGTTGCGCTCGCACCACGGTGCGGCGGGGATGTACATCACGTTGCCCCAGCCCTTCTGGTCGCGCACGGGCGCGACGGCGTGGAGCAGATCGGTGTGCCACCATGCCGAGTCACCCGCCCGGACGTCGGGTATGCCGGCGAGCGCGGGAAGCAGCGGACTGTGCCACCGTTCGTCCGTCGGAAAGGCCCGGCCGACGGCGACGCCGCACATGTCGTCGTCGGCAACGTCGCCGAGCAACGGCCTGAGCATCAGGTAGCCCATCACGTCAACGATCGGTACGGAGTGTAGAACGCCCTGGTCACGATCCATATCCGACAACGCCGTCCAACCCTGGAAGGTGCGGAACACCGACGTCTTGGTCGTCCCGACGAACTGTGGACCGGTCGTGCGATGCGCAGCACTCCACGGGTCGAACTCCTCGACGGTTCCGTCGAACAGATGATGGAACGCTTGTTGCGACTCGCTGGTCATCCAGAGATCGAGTGTGCCGGCATCCATATGGGGGCGCAACCCCGCCGATGTCGTCCCGGGCGGCCGACGCCGGATGCGATCGGGATACATCGAGTCCCGCTCGGGGTCGAACCACTCCACCCCGTCCGAGCTGCTCGTCCAGAAGCTGTTGAGGAACCGCTGCACGTGAGCCATCCGGTCACTCTGGCGGGCCTCCATCTGGGCGGCCGACCAATAGATCGGATAGATCTCCGGCTTCGAGTCGACGCTGGCGAAGAAGTCGTCGCCGGCACCCCGGTACTGCTCGAAGAAGCGGTTGCGTCCGACGTAGTCCTCGATGCTCTGATCCCAGTCGAGCGCCTGTCTCCGCTCGAAATGGCCCCGCACGATGAGGCAGCCCCGGCGACGGAGCCGGGCGATGGTATGCGCGGGGACCGTGCCGGCCTCGATGTCGGCGTACTCGACCACCGGCCACACCTCGCCTCCCGCCTCGAGTTCGGCGGCGACCGCCTCCACCTCGACGGCGACCCGCTCGGCCACGACCGAGAAGACCTCGTCGATCGAACGACCCGCCTCGACCAGGCGCCGACGCATGGCCGTCTTGATCTCGGCAATCGCCGGCGGCACATCGTGGGGGGTCGACGTCCAGGCGGGAAGAGCCGATGTCACCGATCGATCAGCCCGGTGATCGTGCCGAGCAGGCTCTGTGCGTCGAACTCCGATGTCGGGGAATCGCGGACCACCCGGCCCAGACGGAACACGACGATTCGATCGGTGACCTGCAGCACATGCGGCAGAGTGTGCGAGATGAACACGACGCCGAGCCCGTTGTCCTTGGCGGCCTTGATCACCTCGAGCACTTCGCCGGCCTGGCGAGCGCCGAGGTGGTTGGTCGGCTCGTCGAGAATGATCACCTTGCTGGCCCACGACACGGCCCGGCCGATGGCGACGGCCTGGCGCTGCCCGCCCGACAATTGGGCGACCGAACGATTGGACGAGGGCACGGCGATGCGGACCCGCTCCAGATCGGCGTGGGCCTCCTCGTCCATCGCCTTCTTGTCGAGGAAACCCAGCTTGCCGAGCAGCCCGGGCTTCAGCTTCTCGCGCCCGAGGAACACATTGGCACTCACCGACAGGTGCGGTGCCAGCCCCGAGTCCTGATACAGCGTCTCGATGCCCGCTTCGATCGCATCACGCGGCGACCGCCAGTGATGTTCGACGCCATCGACGAGCATGGAACCGCTGTCGGGCGCGTGCACCCCGGACAGGCACTTCACGAACGTCGACTTGCCGGCGCCGTTGTCGCCGACGAGACCGACGATCTCGCCGGCGTTGATCGTCACGCTCACGTCGTCGAGGGCGAGCACCGCGCCATAGCGCTTGGAGACGTTGCGAGCTTCGTAGAGCGGAGCCGTGCTCATGACGATGCCTTTCCGGCGGCCTTACGGAAGCCGAGCACGATGCCGGCCAGCGCGATCAGCACGCCGACGACGACATCTCGATAGTTGGGCGGAACCCCGATGATCACCAGGCCACTGGCCACCGTCGAGAGCACCAGGGTGCCGAGGGTGGCACCCATGATCCGCCCGACACCCCCGGTGAGGAAGACACCGCCGATGACGACGGCGGCGATGGCATCGAGTTCACGCCCGACGCCCGTCGACGGCGAGCCGCTCTGCAGGCGCAGGTAGAAAACGATTCCGGCCAACCCGGCAAGCACACCGCTGAGCACGTAGATCTTGGTGAGATGGCGCTGGACGTTGATCCCCGCGGCGCGCGCCGCGAACGGGTTGGAGCCGATGGCGAACGAGTATCGGCCGAAGCGGGTGAGATGCAGCGCGACGGCGGCGAGGGCGACGACCACGAAGACGACGAACATCGCCCGCGAGAACGGCCCGTACAGCGATTGCGTCCAGGCGAGGGTGTTCGACGGAGCATCACCGACCGGGCCTCCTCCGGTCCACACGACGGCCAGACCGCGGCATACGCCGAGCGTCGCCAGCGTGGCCACGAACGGCACCATCTTGCCTCGATTGATCAGTTGGGCATTGATGAAGCCGACGACGGCGCCGACGGCCATCGCGGCGAGCGTCCCGAGCAGCAATGTCAGGTCGGCGTTGTGTCCACCGACCGTCAGCCGGCGCATCAACAGGGCGGCGACCACACCGGACATGGCGATGTTCGCCCCGACCGAGAGGTCGATGCCGCCGGCGACGACGACGAACGTCTCGCCGATGGCGATGAGCACCAGCGGGCTCCAGTCGTTGAGCACGTTCTCCATCACCGACTGGGAGAAGAACTGAGAGTTCTTCAGGCTGAAGAACGCGATCAGAACGATCATGAACGCCGTGAGCACGAACTGCTGGTTGTTGACCAGCGCGCGCAGCTTGTTGGTCGCGACGGACCAGGCCGTCGGCTGAGATTCAACCGCTGACGTCATCTACCCCCCTTTGGATATGACCCTCTGGATATGAATGGACACTGTTGCACAAACAAACTGGCCGGTGCCCGAACATGCGGGCGCCGGCCAGGTCAATCAGGTTTCGCCGTGATCAGGCGACGTAGGTGTACTTCGTGAAGTCGGCTTCGCTCGTGTCCTTGGTGAGGGTGAAGTTCGGGATGACGACTTCGTGCTCGATGCCATCCATCTTCTGGGTGGTCAACACCTGGACGAGGTTTTCGATGGCCAGCTTGGCCTCGGCGGCCGGAACCTGGGCGATGAGGGCGGTGAACACACCGCTCTTGACCAGCTTGACGTTATCGGGGTAGGCGTCGTAGCCGACGAGGGCGATCTTGCCGACCAGGTTCTTGGCCTGGAGCGCGGCGGCCGCACCCTGGGCGTTGCTGCCGTCGATGGCGAAGATGCCCTTCAGGTTCGGGAACTTGGTGAGCCAGTTGTTGACGTTGGTGTTGGCGACGTCAGGCTTCGACTGCGAGAACGCCTCATCGACGACCTTGATGCCCGGATACTTGGCGGCGATCTGCTTCTTGAAACCGTCGCGGCGGCCGGTGTTGGTGGTGGCGGTGTCGGACGTGAGTCCGATGACGACCTCGTAGGTCTCGCCGTCCTTGTAGCCCATCGCCTTGGCCATCGCGTCGGCAGCCTGTGAGCCACCGTCGGCATTGTCACCGGTGATGAACGAGACGACGTCGGTCAGGTCATCGACATGGGTGTCGACGTTGACAACCGGGATGCCGGCGGCCTTGGCCTTGGCAACCGACGGCTGGAGGGCCTTCGGGTCGGTCGGGATGAGTACGAGGCCATCGGGCTTGAGTGCGAGCACCTGGTCGACGACCGGGATCTGCGTGGCCGGCGAGTATTCCTTGGGATCGCCCTGCCAGATCAGCTCGACGTTGTTCGCCGCAGCGGCTTCTTCGGCGCCGACCTTCATGGCTTGGAAGAACGGATCGGACTCGGCGCCCATGACGAAGGCGATCTTCAGCTTTTTGCCGGTCGCCGGGGCAGCGGTGTCGCCCGTAGCGGCGCCAGCCGTTGTGGCGGTGTCACCGGCAGCAGCCGTGGTGGCCGAGCCGGAGCTGCTCGAGCTGCCGCACGATGCGACGAGCAGCGCAGCGGTGCCGGCGAGCAGGAACGTGCGGCGAGTACCGCGGGTGGTTTGGTTGAACATGTTCTCCCCCTTTGGAGCCAGAACCGCCGGGGGGAGGTTCTGATAACGTTGTCAGGGGTATTCAATCCCAAGCCGACACATCTTGTCAAGTGTCACGTTTCCCCCGTCAGATCGATACCCGGCCCAATTCAGCGAGGGAGCCGTCCGCTCGACAACGTTATCTAGCAACGAATCCATGGTGTTAGAGTTAAGTCCGTGGAGTTCGGGGAAGCGTTTGATCTCGGTCCGCGACGCCGCGCCACCATGCGCGATGTCGCCGCGCTGGCCGGTGTCGGGGTGAAGACCGTCTCGCGTGTAGTCAACGACGAGCCGGGCGTGTCGCAACCCCTTATCGAGCGTGTTCGTACGGCCGTCCAACAGCTCGACTTCCGACCCGACATCGCCGCCAGCAACCTGCGGCGCGCCGATCGCAAGACCATGTCGATCGGCCTGCTCGTCCACGATGTCGCCAACCCGTTCTCGTCCGCCCTGTATCGCGCCGTCGAGGACGTCGCCCACCGGCGGGGGGTCGTCGTCGTCGCCGGCAGTGTCGATGAGGACGAAGTACGTGAACGGCAACTCGCCTGGGCGTTCGTGTCCCGACGCGTCGACGGCCTCATCCTCGTGCCGGCGGGCAACGACCAGAGCTACCTCATCAGGGAGCGTCGGGCGGGCACGCCGATGGTGTTCGTCGACCGGGCGCCGAGTGTGCTCGAAGCCGATGCCGTGCTGTCGGCCCACGATGTCGGCGCCTGTACCGCAATTGAACACCTGCTCGCGCACGGCCACCGTCGCATCGGCTACCTCGGCCACCCGATGTCGATCAGCACCGCCGTCGAGCGGTACTCGGGATATCGCGACGCGCTCAACCGCGCCGGCATCCCGCTCGACCCGGCAATCGTCCGTCACGGCTTACGCAACGCCGCCGAGGCGACCGCTGCTTTGATCGAGCTGCTTGCCCTGCCCGAGCCTCCCACCGCGTTCTTCGCCAGTCAGGTGTTCGTGACGACCGGAGCGATCAAGGCACTCCGGTTGCTCGACCGCCACGGCGATGTCGCCCGGGTGGGGTTCGACGACATCGCCCTTGCCGACGTACTCGGGGTCACCCTGGTGCTGCAGGACGTCGCCACCATCGGAGGGCTCGCCGCCGAGGTGCTCTTCCGGCGCCTCGACGGTGACGACTCGCCGATCCATCGCCACGTGATCCCGACACAACTCGTGGCCCGCGGGTCGGGCGAGATCCGCGGGCCGTTCCGGTGAACGCCGTACCTTCGAGCGTCCACGATCCACACCCGGACCACGTTCGCACTGACGGAGGGAGACACCGGTGATTGGCTGGATAGCCTCGGACCATGCCGGCTTCCCCGACTGAGCAGTCGATCGCCGAACACGATGACGATGAGTTGACCCTGCCCTGGTGGTTCAGCTGGTGGCGCGTCGCGTTGCTCGCCGCCGGCGTCACGATCGCCTTGATCGCCACCGGCGGCCTCATCATGCGGGCCCAGCAGCCGGGCAACGACTCCCCAGACGCCGGCTTCCTGCGCGACATGCGCGATCACCACGATCAGGCAGTGTTCATGGCGATGACCTTCCGCGACCAGCTCGGCATCGACGCGACGCTGCGCACCATGGCGACCGAGATCGCCCTCGGTCAGAGCTTCGAGACGGGTCAGATGGTCGAACTGCTACGCGGAATGCACGCCGAGGAGGAGAACTCCACCGGAACGGCGATGACCTGGATGGGGATGAACGTACCGACCGATCAGATGCCCGGCATGGCCACCGCCGACCAACTCACCGCCCTGGCCGGCTCCGAAGGTGCTGCGGCCGACAAGCTCTTCGTGCAGCTGATGAACGCCCACCACGAGGGGGGCATCCACATGGCGGACTCGGCGGTGCGTCTGGCCAACTCGAGCCGAATTCGCGAGCTGGCCCAGCACATGGCCGACAACCAGCGCAGCGAGATCACCGAGCTGTCCACCGCTCTCGCCAAGGCCCTGGCCGCGACCTGATCAGCCGGCCCGGGCCGCGGCCCTGATCAGCCGGCCTGCTCAGCCGGCCCAGGTCAATCGATGAGGGCGAGTTCGCTGATGGCGACGTAGCCGGACTGGTAGGCCGCAACATCGTCGGTGGGACCGGGAGTTCCGTCGCACGTCAGCGCGCCGTAGTCGCGTGAGCCCAATTCGCCGGGTGGCACTTCGACGGTGCCGGCGATCGCCAGGCCGAGCGCCGCACAATTCGGCACATTCATATTGGCGAACGAGGCGATTCCGTCCTCGGCCGCCTGGCTCACGAGCGCCGGCGCGTGAGTGGTGAACCAGGCGAGCAAGGCCTGCACCGCCGGCGTGTAATCGGAATTGTCACCGCTCGTGAAGCTCACAGCGATCGATGGGATGCCGTTGATCGCCGCCCGACGCGCCGCGCCGATCGTTCCCGAGGCATGCAGCACCGATGTCGACATGTTCTGCCCGTTGTTGATCCCCGACACGACGAAGTCCGGGCGCTGCGCCAATCCGTTGTGCTCCACGGCCCAGATGATCGAATCCGCCGGGGTCCCGGCAACGGCCGTGGCGGTGTATCCCGACGCGGTGGTCGTCGCTGCGGCGACCAATGTGCCGGCGGCCGCATCGGTGAACGAGTCGCCCTTGCCACTTTGATTCTCCAACGGCGCGACAACGGTGACCTCGACCGATTCCAGCGTTCGCAGACCCTCGACCAACGCATCGATACCCGGCGAGGTGACACCGTCGTCGTTGGTGACCAGGATGTGGAGCGGCTGCACGACCTCGTCGGCCACCGTCGAAGGGGGAGTCGTCGCCGGGGCAAGAGTGTTGGTCGGCAGTGGTGGCAGGGTCAACGAGGCAGTCGGCTCCGGCGCCACCGTGGTCGGACCTTCGGTCGACTCGACCCGGGTCGCGCTGCCGATGGAGTCGGAGGCATCGCCCGATCCGCCGTCGCTGCCACCTCCGCAAGCAGACAGCATCAGCAGGCCTCCGGCAACGATCATCCCCACACGACCACGCATGGTCGCGAAACGTAGCGCGCCGGGCGCCGTTCAGTCGTCCCCGGGCTTCCAGCGTCGGGCCGACTTCCGTTCGCCAACGGTGCGCTTCTCCGTGAGCCGGCGTTCCTTGGCCCCCCGACTCGGCTTGGTCGGCCTCCTCGGCACCGGTGGAGCGGCCGCCTGATCCAGTAGACCGGCCAGTCGCTCCGTCGCGGCGACCCGATTGCGCAATTGAGAGCGGGACCGAGCCGCAACGCATCGAACGGTCTCGCCGACCTCGGCGGCCAGCCGGGCATGTAGATACGGCGCAAATCCGCAGTCGCCCAGCTCGCAGACCAGTTCGACGCGCGTATCGGACGTGTTCACATGCTGGCCGCCGGGACCGGAGGCTCGCGAATACCTCCAGGTCAGTGCGCTGCCCGGCACGACCAGCCCGGCGGGAGTGGTGAAACCGCCATGGGAGTTCTCGATCACCGGCATGTCAGGCCCACGGGGCGACAACGTTCGGTCCAAACGGCAGCACGCGACCAGTCTTACCCGGCCGACAGCACCGACCCACTCACCCGGCGACGGTGGAACGAGGTGTCGCCCCACGCCCGCATCAGCGCCCACGCCTTCTTCATGAAGAGTTGCAGGTCGGCCTCCCACGTGTACCCGATGCCGCCGTGCACCTGCATCGTCGCCCGGCTTGTGCGGTAGGCCGCCTCGTTGGCGAACGCCTTGGCCATCGAGACGTCACGGCGCGCGTCGGGCGAACCGTTGGCCAGCGACCATGCGGCACGGTATGTCGGAGCCTTGGCGAACTCCACCTTGATCAGCGCATCGGCCATCAGGTGCTTCACCGCCTGGAACGAGCCGATCGGCTTGCCGAACTGCTCGCGCGCCCGGGCGAAATCCGCGGCGACGGCGATCATCGCCTCGGATACCCCGATCAGGTACGCCGCGGTCGCCACCGCACCCCGGTCGAAGGCCAGCGCCGCGTCGAACCGGTCGATCCGCATCGTCTCACCCCCGGCGACCTCGAACAACCGTCGTCCGCCGTCGATGCCGGCGACCTCGGTCAACGCCGCGCCGGTAAGCCAGCCGTCCCGCGTCAGGATGCCGTCGACGACATGGGCATGGGCGACGTACGGCGAGTCGTCCAGACGGCAGGCGACGATGCCCTCGGCCGGCCACCCCGCAGACGCCAGCGCCGGCAGCCCGACGGCCGCAGTCTCGATCACCGGCCCGGGAACACAGGCGCGACCCAACTCCTCGAACAGCAGGATCGCATCGACAAGGTCGCCGCCCATCCCGCCGGCCGATGCGGGCACCATCATCGACAACACCCCCATGTCGGTGAGCCGGGCCCACAACTCGGCATCATGACCCAAGCCGCTCTCCCACGTCGCCCGGACGTGGGCCGGTGTGCAATGCACGCCGAGCATGTCGCGCAGCGTCGCGGCGAAGGCCCGCTGGTCGTCGGTGAACGAGAAGCGCATCTCACACGCCCTTCGGCAGGGCGAGGACGCGGTCGGCGATGATGTTGCGTTGGATCTCGTTGGTCCCTGCATAGATCGGCCCGGCGAGGGAGAACAGGAACCCATCGACCCAGCGCTCGAACGGGCCTTCCATCCGCTCGGCTTCGGGACCGATTACCTGCATGGCGAGTTCGTGGATCCGCACGTCCATCTCGCTCCAGAAGATCTTGTTCAGGCTGGCCTCGGCCCCGATGGTGCGGCCCTCGATCATCCCGGTCACCGTCATATAGGTATGCAGTCGGTAGCCCTCGGCCTGCATCCACACGTCGGTCACCGCATCGGCCAGCCCCGTGTCCGACGGATCGGCGCGGGTGCGCCACAGGTCGACCAGCCGCTTCGCCGCCTCGGTGAACCGGGCCGGCGACCGCAACGACACGCCACGTTCGAATCCGGCGGTGGCCATCGCCACACTCCAACCCTTGCCGACGTCGCCGAGAGTGTCGGACACCGGGACGCGTACCTCATCGAAGAAGATCTCGGCGAAGCCGGTGTCGCCGTCGAGCTGAGCGATGGGACGAACAGTGATGCCGGGGAGGTCGAGCGGCATCAGGATGAACGTCAGACCGCGGTGACGTTCCGAGCCCGGCTCGGTGCGGAAGATGCCGAAGCACCAGTCGGCCCACACCGCCCGGCTGGCCCAGATCTTCTGCCCCGAGATCACCCAGTCATCTCCGTCCCGCACGGCCTTGGACCGGATCGACGCCAAGTCGCTTCCGGCGTTCGGCTCACTCCACGCCTGCGCCCAGACGATCTCGCTCGAGGCGATAGTCGGCAGGAAGCGTGCCTTCTGCTCCGGCGTGCCCACCTCCATGATCGTCGGGCCGAGCAGGAAGATCCCGTTCTGGCTCACACGGCCGGGCGCCCCGGCGCGGTAGTACTCCTCTTCGAAGATCAGCCAGTGGATGTAGTCAGCGCCCCGACCGCCGTACTCCACCGGCCACGAAACCGCCGACCAGCGGCCCTCGTAGAGCCGGCGCTCCCAATCGCGATGCAACGCGAATCCCTCGGCCGTATCGAAACTGGGCAGCGGCGACGTCGGCACATTGGCCTCCAGCCAGGTCCGCGCCTCGGCCCGGAAGGCGTCCTGTTCAGGGGTGTACCGAAGATCCATGCCCGCTCGACGTTACTGATGGCGACGGCCGATCGACTCGTCGGCCCCGACAGTCGCGGGCACGCGTTCGGGCGGTACTCCGACCAACGTCCGATCGACGATGTCGACCGAAGGCGCCTCGATCGTTGGGACGGGCCATCCAGTGCGCGAAAGGCGGTTTCCTCACATGCGTAGAAGTCGACACCGCTGCACTGAACCACCCGACAGTCGCGGCCTCCTGCCGTGACCGTCACCGTCACCGCTCCCGTCACGAACCCATCGTGGCGGGAGCGTCGTCGAGTCTGGTCATCGAATACCGATCACCGGTGTGAAGTCCCGGTGGTGCTGGTGATCGGGGCGGGCGAACGTGGTCTGGCGGTTGGCCACCGGGTTGAGGATCAACGAGAAGATCCGCCGATCCCACGGCGACATGTTCGACGGAGATCCGTGGACCATCGAGTCGCCGAAGATGAGGACGGTTCCCGGCGCACCCTTCGGGCAGTACAAGCCGCCCCGCTCGACCAACGGGCGTACGACGTCGGGGGCGACCGTCCACAGCGGGTAGCTGGTCGTCACCGTGTCGAGCGATGTGGGAGCGGGACCGCCGGAGTGCGAGCCCTTGATGAACACCAGCGGTCCGTTGAACTCGTTCACCTCGTCGAGGAAGATGTGCACATTCAGGGCGAGCGGCTCGGCCACACCATCCTCGTGATGGTGGGTGGCGAAGTCGTAGTGCCACTGCCACTGTTCGCCGGTGAACGCCTCCTTGGCGTTGACCTTCACCTGTTGGATGTACAACTCATCGTCACCGAGGATTTGCTGCGCGGGTTCGACCAGCCGCCGATCACGCACCAGATCGGCGAACAGCTCGTCACGCAGATGGAGCCCCATGGCGGTTCGGACCACATCGCTCGACTTCTCGCGGAAGTTCTCGGGACACCGCTCGGCCAACAACCGCGGCAACCGTTCGGTGATTGCCGCAACCTCACTGGTCGAGAAGAGATCGGGTAGGGCGATCACCCCGTCGCGATGGAACACCGCCAGTTGTTCATCGGAGAGCAGCACGACGGCGAGACTACCGATCATGTTGTTCACACAATCGTTCTGGGACGGCATTCGTGACGGCTCTATCACACTCACCTACCGGCGTTGGATCAAGCCGCAGGCGTCGGTCGGCCTACCGAACCGAACTCCCGCCGGACGGGTGATGGTCACCGCCGTCGATGTGGTCGACCCGGCGTCAATCACCGATGCCGATGCCCAGCGCGCCGGCTTCGCATCATCGATCGACCTGTGCGCCGAGCTGGCCGGTCGGCGGCCGGACCTGCCGGTATATCGGGTCGAGTTCCGCCTGATCACCGATCCTGATCCACGCGCCGCTCTGGCCGACGACGATGCATTGTCCCCCGCCGACATCGTCGAGGTCACCAACCGGCTCGCCCGGCTGGACCGCACCGGCCCGACCGGCCCGTGGACCAGCCGCACCCTCGCCTTGATCGCCGCCCATCCCGCCCGCCGTGCCCCTGACCTGGCCGGGATGGAGCGCAACCCGTTCAAGCTCGACGTCCGCAAGCTCAAGGCTCTCGGTCTCACCGAGAGCCTCAAGGTCGGCTACCGACTTTCGGCCCGCGGACACGCCTACCTCACAGCGATCGTCGACCCGCCGAACTCGGCCGTCGGGCCGACGTCGACGGGTAGGTTGGACTGATGGCCGCCCTGATCCCACAAGACATCGGATTCGCCGACACCGCCCCGTGGACGTTCGACTTCGAGGGCACGATTTCGGCGTCACCGGCTCGGGTGTGGGCGACATGGACCGATAACCCGAGTTGGGCGGTGTGGTTCAAGGGTTGCAAGTCGTGCACCACCACCAGCCCGAGCGCCGCCGGCGTCGGCGCCACCCGCTCGATCAAGGTCAATGGTCTGACCGCCGACGAACGGTTCATCGCCTGGGAGCCCGAACGACTCTGGGCGTTCACCGTTGTGGCGATCAAGCCGGCGTTCGCCACCTCGATGGTCGAGCGGGTGACGTTCAGCGACCTGGGCGACGATCGCACCCGCATCGACTACCGGATCGCCGTCGCCCCTCGAACATGGGCCAAGCCGTTGCGCGCCCTCGTCGCCGGTCAGGGCGGCAAGTCGTTCGCCAAGAGCTTCCAACAACTGGACGCCTACCTCGCCGCCCCCTGACCGAACCGCCCCCGGCGAATCCCCGCTGGCGAATCCCCGCCGACCCGAACCGCCCGCTGACGGAACCCTGGCCGTTCAGGCGGCGGCCTCCATCGCCAACAGGGCAGCCTTTGCCTCGACACCGCCGAGGTACTTGCCGATCGACCCGTCACTGCGCACGATCCGGTGGCAGGGGACGACCACCGGCACCGGATTGTGCGAGCACGCACTTGCCGCCGCCCGCACAGCCGCCGGGTTCCCGGCGAGTCGAGCCAGCGCGGAGTAGGTGGCCGTCGACCCGTACCCGATGTCGGCGAGGTGCATCACCACCGTGCGACGGAACCCGGTGACCAGGCGCAGATCGAGGGGCACGTCGAAGACTTGGCGTCGACCCTCGAAGTATTCGTCCAACTGCCGGGCGACCTCGTCGGTGCGGTGCCCGGACCGCAGCATCCGTGGGCTCACCGTCGTCGCCAGATCGGTCAGCACGGTGTCGTGATGCTCACATGCGAACGCCAGTCGCACGAGTCCTGCGGCGGTCGAGGCGACGAGCAACTCGCCGACCGGCGAATCGACGCTGCGATAGGCCACATCGAGCAAACCGTCGGCGGCCGCTCGTTCGGCCAGACGCGCCCGGCGAGCGGCCGACACGGCCTCATCCTCGGCGGCTACGTGAAACATCTCGCGGACCTCACGGTCGACGAGTGGGTCGGTGATCATCGGTCATCTCCTTCAGGCATGCTCGTCGGGTAACGGGAACGCAGCGCAGCGATGCCGTCGGCGGCGCTGCGACGGGCTGCGGCCTCCGTGCCGTCGAGCAGGGCGGCGACCTCGCGGTAGGGCAGATCGGCCAGATACCGGTAGATCACGGCCCCGCGCTGTTTCGGTGGAAGTCGATCAAGCGCCGACCGCAAGTCGCCGTCGATCGCGGTCGAAGCGGCCTCGGTCGACACCGCCTGCACCGCATCGCCGATGCCGTCGACTGTCGCGGGATTCCGCCGGGCGGCGCGCAGAACGTCGATCGCTTTGCGGTGGGCGATCGTGGCGAGCCATCCTCGAACGTTGCTGTCGGGCCGTAAGCCCGGGTACGCCCGTAGGGCAGCAAGAAACGTCTCGGACCACGCGTCCTCGGCGTCGGCCGGCCCGAGCAACGCCCGGCAGACCCGCATCACCATCGGACCATGCTCGGTCACGACCTCGTCGAACGGCTGCATTCCCATTAGCATGCCAACGTTCGCCCCGGCGAGTTTGTGAGGTCGACGTGTCCCACGCCTCCGAGCCACCGGCAGCCACCGGGTAGGTTCTGACGCTGTGTCAGATTCATCGAGTGCCCCGGTGGTCGAGGGGTGGTTCGCGGCCGAACCCGAGCCACATCTGATCGGAGGAAAGTGCCCCCTGTGCGGCACGTTCGTCTTCCCTCCCCGATCCAATGATTGCCCGAACCCGCAATGCGAGTCGACATCACTCGAACCCGTCGCCCTCAGCCGGCGAGGCACGTTGTGGAGCTACACTGAGAACCGCTACGCCCCGCCCGCGCCATACGTGGCCGCCGAACCGTTCGAACCGTACGCGCTCGCCGCCGTGGAATTGGCCGCCGAGGGAGTCATCGTGCTCGGCCAGGTGGCGCCCGCCGTGCGCGGATCCGAGCTGAAAGTGGGGATGCCGATGCAGTTGGAGATCGGCTCACTCAACGACGGTCCGACCATGTACATGTGGGCCCCGGCCGCCCCGGAAGCGGCATCATGAGCCGGGACCACGAACTTTTCATTCTCGGCGTCGGCATGCACCCCTGGGGCAAATGGGGCCGCGACTTCACCGAATACGGCATGGTCGCGGCGCGCGCCGCGCTCGCCGACTCGGGACTGTCGTGGAAGGACATCCAGTTCGTCGCCGGTGCCGACACGATCCGCAACGGCTATCCGGGTTTCATCGCCGGCTCGACATTCGCCCAGAAGCTCGGCTGGACCGGAGTACCGATCTCGAGCAGCTACGCGGCGTGCGCCAGCGGGTCCCAGGCGCTGCAGTCGGCGCGTGCCCAAATCCTCGCCGGATTCTGCGATGTGGCGATGGTGATCGGCGCCGACACCACACCGAAGGGCTTCTTCGCCCCTGTCGGCGGCGACCGCCCGAGCGACCCCGATTGGCTGCGATTCCGCCTGCTCGGTGCGACCAACCCGGTGTACTTCGCCCTCTTCGCCCGCCGGCGGATGGATCTGTACGGCGCAACCGCCGAAGACTTTGCCCAAGTCAAGGTAAAGAATTCCCGCCATGGCTTGAACAATCCCAACGCCCGATTCCGCAAGGAATCATCGGTCGCCGACGTGGTCAACTCCCCCGTGGTCAGCGACCCGCTGCGGCTGCTGGACATCTGCGCCACCTCCGACGGCGGCGCGGCGATGATCGTCTGCAGTCGGGCGTTCGCCGAGCGGCATCTCGGCTCGTTGGACGGCGCGGTCCGCGTAAGAGGCGTGTCCACCGTGACACCGAGCTATCCGCAGTCGATGTTGGAACTGCCCGACATCGCCTCGGACTCCACCGCCGTGGTGCCCGCCCCGAGTCGCAAGTACAAGGACTCGATCGCCTGGGCCGCCTACGAGCAGGCCGGTCTCGGACCGGGGGACCTCTCGATGGCCGAGGTCTACGACCTGTCGACCGCCCTCGAACTCGACTGGTACGAACACATCGGCCTGTGCCCCGAGGGCGAGGCCGAAGGGCTGCTGCGCAGCGGAGCAACGACCCTCGGCGGACGCGTTCCGGTCAATCCGTCGGGCGGACTCGCCTGCTTCGGCGAGGCGATCCCTGCCCAGGCCATTGCCCAGGTCTGCGAGCTGACCTGGCAACTCCGCGGCCAGGCCGCCGGACGTCAGGTCGAGGGCGCCAAGGTCGGCATCACCGCCAACCAAGGCCTCTTCGGCCACGGCTCCTCGGTGATCCTCAGCACCTGACCGGTCCGCTGGACGCATTGGCCGAGCCGGATGCGACGCTGGGCACGCTTCGTTGCGGAACACCGTCACACCGTCACGCCGAGAACCAGCACGGCCAAGACGCGCCCAGATATAGCGTTTTCGGTGCGATGGCGGGTCCAACTCGCCATTCCTGGGCGCGTTCGCCGTCGCGTCGGGTTCGGCACGCGCTCGATCTGATCGTCGTTACGCAACCATCGGCGGGCTCGGCCGCCGAAACCTTCGGACCAACGCACGGCGCAGACGGTCGACGACCTCAGCGGGCCGCTCAACCACCTGCCACCACGTCACCCGCACGACGAGCCAGCCGGCAGCGGCGAGGACTGCATCGCGGCGCCGGTCCTCCTCGAATGCCGGCCGTGAGGAGTGGAACTCCCATCCGTCCGTCTCGATCACCGTTCGCTTGGCGATGTGAGCGAAGTCGACCTCGAAGCCCGTGATGCGAGGATGGAACTCGAATCCGCTCAGGCCGTGATCGCGCAGCAGCCGAGCAACGATCACCTCCAACTCGCTGTCGGGTGCCTGATCACCGAGCGGCCAGTCGTCGAGCGCGGCCCTCAGCGCACCAAGCCCCGGCCGTCCCCGCACCGACGCCCGGTCGAGCGCCCTCCGGGCCGCACTCGGTATGACCAGCCTTGAGACGGCGGTAGCCGCCAGCGCCATCGGCACCCGCTCCGGAGCAACCGCGCCGAGGTCGATCAGCGTTCTGAGTGGGTTGGTGCAGGCCACCCCATCTCGAACGCTGGTCTCGCCGCCATCGAAGCCCACCGAGCGATGGATCCGCACCCCAGGCCTCGGCCGCGGCCGTCGGTGACGGGGAAGCAACACGTCGATGACCTCGTCGAGCGGTCCGAAACCCCACAGAAACGCCGCGGTTCGATGGGAGGCCGCCGCGTCGGGCCCGATCGACGCGACAACGAGCCGGAGGCGGGCGCGGACGACGTCGAGGTTCGCAACGTCGGAGGTCATGCCGCGATATGTGTGCGCGACGATCGCCATCACGGCAACCAAGCCGAGAACGCGCCCAGGTTTGCCCACATCGATGGGCTAAGTCACCGAAAGGCCGATTCGTGGGCGCGGGGTCCGCCCCGTGGAAGCCCAGCCGGGCAGGGCCGAACTGGGGCCCGGCAGGCCGCAGGGACGCCACGGCCGCTAGGTTCGACGCCATGCCTGAGGCCTACATCGTCGATGCCGTCCGTACCCCTGTTGGTCGCCGTGGCGGCGCGTTGTCACAGGTCCACCCCGCCGATCTCGGCGCCCATTCGATCAAGGCGCTGATGGACCGCACCGGTATCGACCCGGGAGCGGTCGACGATGTGGTGTTCGGCAATGTCGACTCCGTGGGACCACAGTCCGGCTGCATCGCCCGCAGCTGCTGGCTGGCTGCCGGCCTCCCGCAACATGTGCCCGGGACGACGATCGACCGCCAGTGCGGCTCGGCGCAGCAGGCCGTCCACTTCGCCGCTCAGGCGGTGATGTCGGGAACGATGGACCTGGTCGTAGCCGGTGGGGTGCAGAACATGTCGGCCGTGCCGATGATGTCGGCGATGCTCGCCGGGCAACCGCTCGGTTTCGAAGACCCGTTCACCGGGTCGTCGGGCTGGGTGGCCCGCTACGGCACCCAAGAGGTCAGTCAGTTCGTCGGCGCCGAGATGATGGCCAGTCACTGGGACCTGTCGCGTGACGACATGGAGGCATTCTCCGTCGAGTCGCACACCAGGGCGCTGCGGGCCCAGGCCGAGGGCCGGTTCGACGGGCAGATCGCCCCGCTC
>JANMJD010000336.1:0-8389 GCA_031371195.1 Actinomycetes bacterium
GCTCGCCGCCATGCTCGCCCACCTCGCCGCCAGCGCCGGCGTCGATGCATCCGACGCGGCGCGCGTCGGATGGCGCCAGGGGGCGAGCACGGCGCGGGGCTACGCCGCGGCGCCGAGTTGCCTCGAGGCGCTCGTCGGCGAACTCGACCATCTCGGGTTCGATCCGGTCGTCGACACCGCTTCCGACGGCGAGACCGCCGTCGTCGCCTTCACCAATTGCCCCTTCCGCCCGCTTGCCGAGGCGTACCCCGAACTGGTCTGTTCCCTGCATCGCGGCCTGGTCGAAGGATTCGTCGACACGATGGGCGACGCCGAGGTCCGCGAGTTCTGCACGCTGGCCTCGCGCACTCCATGCCAAGTCGCCGTTGCCAGCAGATAGCGTTC
Organism: Actinomycetes bacterium; assembly: GCA_031371195.1. Classification (GTDB taxonomy): domain Bacteria; phylum Actinomycetota; class Acidimicrobiia; order Acidimicrobiales; family Ilumatobacteraceae; genus JANMJD01. The sequence goes on from JANMJD010000336.1 coordinate 385, forward strand.
CGATCAAGTTCCTGTACAGGAGGACACCACGATGATCACCCTCACCGATACCGCTGCCGTCAAGGTCCGCGAACTCCTCGAAGCCGAGGGTCAGCCCGAGCTGGCGTTGCGGGTCGCCGTGCGTCCCGGCGGTTGCTCGGGATTCTCGTACGAGATGTTCTTCGATGGCGACATCGAGGCCGAAGACGAGACGATGACCTTCGGCGACGTCAAGGTCGTGGTCGACTCGGCCAGCGCCCAAATGCTGGTCGGCGCCACCCTCGACTACAAGGACGGCCTGCAGCAGGCCGGCTTCGCCATCACCAACCCCAACGCCACCAAGACCTGCGGCTGCGGCAGCTCGTTCAGCTGACCCGAACGGCGGCCCTCAGCCGATGACCTTGGCGAGGGCGGCGTCGAGTTCGTCCGCGTCCCATACGGCGTCGAGCCGTTCGACGATCGTGCCCGACGCGTCGGCTACGAACAGGGCCGGTTCGTAGTCCATCTGGTAGGCGAACACCGCCGGGGCAATCGTCTTGAGCGTGCCGTCGGTGTAGATGTCGGTGTGCACCATGGTGACCTTGTCGGCCAGCTTGTCGTGCGCGGCGAGCAGGAAGTCGAGCACCGGGCCGCAGACCCCCGTTTGGCAGTACGCCGGGGTACCGACCAGGTAGGCGACCGGCTTCCCGGACTTCAACGCATCGGTCAGGGTGATGTCGTGCAGCGGGCACATCGGGTCGCGAGTACAGATCGGATCGACCCCACGGCCGTCGGTCACTGTGGGGGTATCGAACGGTGGGAGTGGCTGTCCGGGACGGGGCACGGCGACCTGCTCGGGCGCATTGACCTGCACACCCAGGCCATCGGCCGGTCCGTTTTCGACCATCAGCGTGTAGAAGCCCGGGTCGGCGATCTCGGCTTCGAACGCCCAGAAAGGCACCGCCAGCCCGGCGCCTCGACGCCTGGCCGACAACGAGTCGACGAGCACCTTTCCCTGGGCATCGAGGAGCTTTCCCGTGATCGTGGCCGGCCCATCGAGCACGGGAGCACTGCCGTTCGACAGTGAGATCGGCATCCTGACCTTGCCGGGGACGAGTGTCGTCGACGGGAACCGACGACCGAGGGAGTAGCCGCCCGCCGGCGCCGTACCGCCACTCGAGCTCGCCGTCGAGCCACAACCGGCCAGAGCCAGACCGCTGAGGGCGAGAAAACGACGGCGTCCGAGTTGCACCTCGTCCACGCTATCGGCCGCGTGGAATAGCAAGAAGTCGCTCACTCATTGTTGCCCGCACCACCGGGGGTGCTAAATAGTCCATCCGACCTAGAAGTTCTCGCGACTTCTGCATGGGTGAGGAGTCAGTACCGGTATGAACCAACCTACGGGCGGCGGTCGCGTCTCACGCGACGTCGTCACCACCACGACACGGCGTGGTGCCCGCGATCACAACCGGGCACTGGCCGGCAAACTGCTGCCGTTGTTCGGCGTCCTCGGAGCGGCCGCTGCGATCGGCGGCCCATTCGCAATGATCCCGGGCATCGAGAAGGACCTGACCAAGAAGGTCGAATCGGCGGCGACGGCCAGCGGATTCAGCGTCACGGCCGACTTCAGCGGACAGGACGGCACGCTGGTGTGCTCCGGACCGGTCGACCAGGTGGTGCTCAAGCAACTGGCGGAGGACATCAAAGGCGTGCGCCAGGTCAAGTTCGACGACGCCACCTGCAACGCTGCTCCCGCCGTCGAGCCTGCTCCGGCGACGACTCTCGCCGCTGCACCGGAGCCCGCCACCACGGCCGCGGCGCCGGTCGCCACCGAGGCCGTCGTTTCCCAGCTCAAGGCATCGGCCGCATTGGCCCGCGGCGCGGCCGGCGTGGTGCTCAGTGGCATCGTCGACACCGAGGATCAGCGCACCACCTTGGTCAAGGCGGCGATCGCAGCATTCGGCACCGGCAACGTGACAGACAAGCTCGCCGTCGCCGGTATCAATGGGGCCGGCATAATTGGGGCCGGCAGCGACGACCACGTTCAGGGCTTGGCCAAGATGCTCGCCGGCTTGAAGGACAATGTTGTCGAAGGCGAAGCCGGCTTCGACGGCACGGCGCTCTACCTCAAGGGCGTGTACCCCGATGCCGCGACCAAGGACAACCTCGACGCTGTGATCAGCGGCGCCGGCGTCGACGCCGGCCACGTTGATCTGTCGCTCGACACGGCCACCAAGCCGGTTGCGGCCGCCACCTTCGCCGCCGAGTCGGCGCTGGGTACCGACGGCAAGATCACGCTGACCGGCGTCGTACCCAACGAGGTCGCCCGTACCGCACTCGTCGACGCGGCCAGCCAGCGGGTCGGGGCGGCAAACGTCATCGATCAGTTGACCGTGGCCAGCCCGGCGGCGGCCGACGATCCAAAGGTCGAAGGTCTCGCCCTGATGATCGCGGCAATGCCGCCGAACCTCTACCAGGGATCAGCGGGCTGGGACGGCGGCAAGTTCTACGCCAAGGGCCAGTACCTGAGCACCGCATCGAAGGCGGCGTTCGAGGCCGTCGCCGCCGATGTCGGTGTGGCCACGACCGATCTGGCCATCGAACCGCGCGAGGCGGCGACCGCTGATCAGGCCGCCGCCCTGGAAAAGGAGCTCAACGACCTCGTCGGCCTGACCCCGATCCCGTTCGACGCCGGTCAGTCGACGCTGCGACCCGAGGCCGACGCCATTCTGGGCAACGTCGCCACGCTGGCCAAGAAGTATGCCGGGGTCACGATCTCGGTCAACGGTCACACCGACGCCGATGGCTCCGCATCGGGCAACCAGACCCTCAGTGACGCCCGCGCCAACCGCGTGCGCGACGCCCTGGTCGAGCGGGGCGTCCCTGCCGAACAACTCACCGCCCAAGGGTTCGGCGAGAGCCAACCCGTGGCATCCAACGACACACCCGAAAACAAGGCGAAGAACCGCCGCGTCGTCTTCACCGTGGTGAAGCAGTAAGGAAGGATTTCCATGCCGTATACATTTGGAAAAGGCCTGCTCTGGATCCTGATCGGTCTGGTTCTCGGAGCGATCATTGGCTACCTTTGGCATTCGTGGCGGTGCCGGAACAGCGCATCGACCAGCACCTCGGTGACCGAGACGGAGGAAGTCACCCGGTTGCGCAACCGGGTCGCCAACCTCGAACCGGTGGTGGCCGAACGTGACCGCCTGAAGATCAAGCTCGGCGAGGTCGAGGGTGATTTGAAGACTTGCCTGGCCTCGAAGACCACGGCCGAGGCTGTCGCTCCAGCGGCGGCATTCGCCGGCGTCGCTCAGCACGACCACGATTCCGTGGTGGCCGATCGTGACCGCCTCCATGGTCTCGTCGGGGCTCACGAGACGACGATCGGTGACCTGCGGACACAACTGGCCGCCCACGCCACGGCGCAAGCTGCCGCGCCAATGGGGTTCGCCGCCGTCGCCCTCGGTGCCGCCGACCTCGAACGGGCGCGTGGAGTGTTCGGCAAGCCGGTCAGGATGGACGACCTGAAGATCGTCGAGGGCATCGGTCCGGTGTTCGAAGGCGTCTTCAACCGAGCCGGCATCGAGACGTGGGCGCAGTTGGCCCAAACCTCGCCGGAGCGGTTGAAAGAGTTGCTGCTGGCCCACGACGAGCGCAACCGCATGCAGAACACCGACACATGGCCGCGCCAGTCGGAACTCGCTGCACTCGGCCAGTTCGAGGACCTCAAGGCCTGGCAGGACACCCTCAGCGCCGGTAAGCACTAACCCACCGGCCAATGCGCCTCCGTATCCTCAGGGTCGATGCTTCCTGGCACACGACCTGAGATCGGTTTCAACCTCAACCGAACACCCGTCGTCGTTCCCGACGACGGGTGTTCGTTGTTGGAGGCCCTGCGCGACCGGCTCGGTGTCCGCTCGGCCAAGGACGGTTGCAGCCCACAGGGCCAGTGCGGCTGTTGCACCGTATGGATCGACGGAGCCCCGCGGGTGGCGTGTGTGACGCCGGCCGCCCGTGTCCGAGGACGCGATGTCACCACGGTCGAGGGCCTCGACGACGATGTCCGTTCGGCCTGGGCCTCGGCAATGTACGCCACCGGTGGCAGTCAATGCGGGTTCTGCACCCCGGGGATCGTGATGCGCCTGGCGGCCGCCGCGGCCCGTGGTCCATTGATAAAAGTCGCCGTCGACCAGGCCCTCCTCGCTCATCTCTGCCGGTGCACCGGCTGGCAGACCATCCATGAGGCGGCCCAATGCGTTCAGCTGGTGCCGCCCCGGCCGATCGTGGCGCGCAATCGGGAACGGGCCGAGCGACGGGCGGCGTTGGAAGGTGGGACGCCGCAACGTGCCGATCCCGATGTGGCCCTGGGCGCCGGGGGCTTCGCCGATGACACTGCGCCCGTCGATGCGCTCGTTGCCGTGCGCCGCGACGATGGCGAATGGGTGGTCGGCGAAACTCTCACCGAAGTCCGCCGCCTGGCCGGCAAGGTGCCGGGCCGACGAACCACCGCCCCGGTGACCTGGCCAATCACTACCCCCCGCGGCGACTGGGTCCGCATGCTGCGAACGACCTGGGTCGAACCGGCCTACCTCGAACCGGACGCCTCGTGGTGTACGCCGGGCGGTCAGCCGGTCAGTCCACTCGGCAACGGAGGCGCGTTCGGTGGAAAGTCCGCCACCGAAGTCGGCCGCCTTGCCCGAACGCTCGCCGATCGCCACGGTCGTGCCGTGCGCGTGGTGTACTCCCGCGAGGATGCCGTCCGCCTCGGCCCCAAACGTCCGCCGATCGCGGCGGGCATTCGAGCCGACGGGAGCGGGGTCATCAGAGTGGCCCGCACGGTCGGCGTGGCGGCTGCGATAGAGCGGATCGCGCCCGGCCTGATCGTGGAGGAGATCGACGTGCTCGGCCCTCCGACATCGGTCGACCTGCGCGGCGGCGGATGGGTCGAGGCCGCCGTACTGATCAGTGCCCTGAACCGCACCGGTCCGGACACGATCACGGCCTCCAACGGCTCGACGGCCACGGCCTGGATCGACGCCGATGCCGTGCATGTCCGCGTTCGCTGCGGTGACCCGCTCGACGAAGTGGTGCTGCGCTCCTATGCCATCGGCGCTGCCCATATGGCCCTCGGCTGGGTCCGTAGCGAGGGATTGGCCGTCGATGCCGACGGCATGGTCCACGATCTGACGATTCGCTCGTTCGGCGCACTACGGGCTGTCGACACGCCGCCGATCATCGTGACGATCGAGACCGACGACGGCCCGCCGGTCAATGGATCGGACGCCGTCTTCGCCGCCGTTGCCGCGGCCGCATGGCGCCTCGCCGGGTTCGCCCCCGCCTGGCCGATGGCGCCGTAGCCGTCGCGGGCACCAGCCGGTGGATCGGGGCGATGGCCTCAGCTTTCGGGAAGCGCAGCGCCCGGGCGGAACTCGCTCTGCGAGCGACGGGCTTCGGCTGCCTCGGCCATCTGCTGCATGGTAATGGCCATCGCCTGAGCGGCACCGTCGTGGGCCATGATCTTGTCCATGATGGCCGCCCCGGCTCCCATCATGAGCTCGGCCTGGTGGTCGTGGACGAACTGCATCGATCGGCGCAGCCCGGTCGTGTATCCGTTCAGTTCGGGGACGACGTAGCGGGCGACGAGATCCCAGCTCCGCCGGGTCGCTTCGATGTTGGCCCAGTCGTGGGCGAAGCCCAAAACGACCCCGAAACCACCGGTGATCTGTTGCATCGAGCGGATCGCGGCGACCAGGTCGTCGGGCGTGCCGACCACGGCGGCGCCCGCCCCGTTCGATCCGGTTGCCGTGACCTGATCGAGCAGTCGCCAGGCGTCATCGACATGGGTCGCGCCGGGCCGGCCGAGTGTCCAGACGTTGTACTCGTTGTGCCAACGATGGAGTCCGTGGACCGCCTCGGCGCGGGCCTGCTCGCGTGTCTCGGCGAGATGCCACGACATCAGCACCCGCCAGTTCCGGCGGTCCACGGTCTGGCCATGGGCGGCGGCGGACTCCTCGGCGAACTCCCACTGGGTCGGCAACGCCGTCAGCCCCTCGGATGACGTCGAGGCGATCGACAGCACGCCAGTACCGTGCTTGCCGGCCAACTGCATGCCGCTCGGACTGATCGACGAGGCGGTCGCCGCGGGCATGTCGTCCTGCACCGGCAGGATCTGCAATTCGGCGTCGCGCAATGTGAACCACTCGCATTCGTGGCTGACCCGCTCGCCGCGCAGCATCCGCAGGATCACGCCCATCGCCTCGTCCTGTCGGTCGCGCTGGACCATCGGCGAGATTCCCAGCGTGCGAGCGTCGGACGGCAGCGCGCCCGGACCGCTGCCGAAGATCGCCCGACCCCGTGACATATGGTCGAGTTGGACGATCCGTTGGGCGACGTTGAAGGGGTGGTGATACGGAAGCGAGATCACCCCCGTACCGAGCCTGATCGTGTGACTGACCTGGGCGGCGGCGGCCAGGAACATCTCCGGCGAGGCGATCGTCTCCCAGCCGCTCGAGTGATGCTCACCGCACCAGAACTCGTCGTAACCAAGGCGGTCGAGCTGCGTGACCAGCTCGATGTCACGATGGATCTGCAGCGTCGGGTGCTCGCCGACCGGGTGATGGGGAGCCAGAAACGCGCCGAACTTGAGCCGAGAGGGGGTGGCCATAGCGGCCCAAGTTACGCAACACCGTGGTCAGTGGTCCGACCGGGCAACCGAGCAGCGGGCTACCGTCGGGATCGATGGATGGGCTGACCGAGCGCGAGCGATACCGCTTCGATCTCGACGGATTTGTCATCCGTCGCCGCGTACTCGGCGCAGCCGAACTGCGAACGCTCAACGCCGCCGTGGACGCACTGAAAATTCCGACACCAGGAGAATCGATCGGCAGCCAGCGGTTCAGCGGCCATCTGGCCCGCGCCGAGTCCTTCCGCTCGCTGCTCGATCACGACAGTGCACTGGGCATCGTGTCGGATCTGTGCGGTCCGATGGTGCGACTCGATCACGCGTACGGCTTGGTGATGTCGCCCGGCACCGGTGGTTTGGGTCTCCATGGCGGTGGAACACCCCACGACCCATCGCAGTTCTACGAGGTACGCAACGGCGGAATGTTCAACGGACTGGTCGCGGTGCAGTGGGCGCTCGTCGATCAACTCATCGATCACGGCGGGTTGTGCTGTGTACCCGGCAGCCACCGCGCCGCATTTCCGCTGCCATCGGACTCGGCCGACATGGCCCACCACGTCGAGTTGGCTGCGGGTGATCTGATGGTGTTCACCGAGGCCTTGACCCACGGCACGACGACCTGGCGCGGCCCCCATCAACGCCGATCGCTGTTCTACAAATACGCGCCGGGCCACCTGGCTTGGGGCAATGACTACCAACGATTCGCCGACCTCACCCGACGGCTCACCGAGCGCCAGCGTCGCCTGATCCAACCTCCATCGATCTATCCCCACGAGCGCGTCGTGTGAGCCCCGGATTCAACGGGGCGCGACGTCGCCGCGGGAATGAGCCCGACGATCATGCTCAGCGAGCACTATCGCAGCACGCCGCACTTGATTCTTCTGGCCCGGCATTTCTACGCCGATCGTCTGAGTGTCGCCACCCGCCACCCGGCGAATGAATGCACGGACTGTATCGACGTGGTGCGCGTCGATGGCCGACGCGACGAGACGGGCGTGAACGCGGCCGAGGTCACCGCCTGCCTCGCTGCGGTACGCGACCTCGTCGAGCGCGGATACACCGACATCGGGCTCCTCAGCCCATTCCGAGCTCAGGCCGAGGCCCTCGAAGCAGGCGTGCTCGCTCACCTCGGTGCCGACGTGCTCGTGGCATCACGAGCGCGATCGGCATCGAATGCACCGTCCACCCCGACGGCGCGGCCGCCCACATCGAGCGACACCTGCAACTACGTCGCGCCGGCTGGCGACTCTTGGACTTCTTCGAAAGTCGCTGGACCGATCGCGAGGCGGAACTCGTCGTGGAGCTGCGTGAGATCGCGGCACGACCGTCCATCCCGCTCTCGTCCTAACGCTTGGGACAATC
>JANMJD010000345.1:0-25188 GCA_031371195.1 Actinomycetes bacterium
GCCGGCATGGCGGCCACGGTCATCTCCCGCCTCCTCGGTCTGCCCGCAGCATCGATCCTCGGGGTCACGGTCGCCGCAGGTTCGTTCATTCCCCGACTCGGCGTACTGATCGGCGGCCTCCCGATCATGTTGCTGGCGGCCGGCTTCGAAGGGATCGGCTCGGCATCGATGGCCGTAGCGCTCGTCGTGGCGCTCCAAGTCGTTGACACCGTGGTGATGGTGCGGGTGATCGAACGACGCACCCTCAGTGTCGGACCAGCGGCATCGGTCGCCTCCGTATTCATCGGCGCGGCGCTCTACGGCATCGTCGGTGCAGGAATCGCGCTCCTCGTGGCCGCGATGACGATCGCCATGACGCCCGACGAATGACGGCAATCCGTCCTGACGGTGTGATGTAGCCCCGCCGGAATGGATCGGCTCGCCGATGGGTACCTGATGGACATGGCCAACGAACCCAACTCCACGACAGTGCCGCCACCGACCACGCCGACGCAGGCCGACGACATGGAGGAGGTGACGCTGACCGCAGTTCTGCATATGTACGCCGACGGCGGATTCGCCGGCCTCTTCGGGGTGACCGCCGACGGGTTGGTCGACTGTTCGACATGCTCCACGGAGTCACGTCCGTCGGCCGTGGAGATGCACAGTATTCGTCGACTCGAGGGCGCCTCGGACCCTGATGACACCCTTGCCGTCGCCGCGATCACATGCCCCGTCTGTGGCACCCGAGGCACACTGACGCTGCAGTACGGCCCGATGGCGGACCTAAACGATTCCGACGTGTTGCTGGCGTTGCAGGACAACCGCGCCGGCGACGTCGCTCCGCCTGACTCGGCGCCGGGTGAGATGTCGGTCAACGGCGGCCGCACGAGCGATCATCGTCGATTCGGCAACGGGGAAGTCGACGAGGAGACCTCGGTCGATCCAATCGACGAGGACGCCGCTCATATCGACGCCCGCTCGGCCGAAGCACCCGAACAGATCGAGGCTCTGGTGGAGCACGCCGAATCCCTGGGTCGTGACGCCGAATCGCCCATCGGGTGACGGGCCCAGCCCCGTCGGCCGATCGCCGGTCAGTGGCGCCGGCCTCGTCGTCGGATTAGCGTCGTCGTCATGGCCTATTGGTACAACGTGATGACCCGTCAGGTGGAGACCGACGACTCGCGCAGCCGCGCCGCCGACGTGCTCGGTCCGTACGCGACGCGCGAGGAAGCCGAACGAGCTATCGAGACGGCACACGCCAGAACCGACAATTGGGAGCGTGAGGATGAGAGCGGGGACGCCGACGGTTGACCTCAGTCGTCGGCCCGACGCGCCCCCATCCGATTGCGCTCAGGACTCGACGGTGTCTTTCAATCCCTGCAACACCATCGACCAGTTCTTCTCATAGTCCTCTCGGCTCCGACGGTCGGCCTCGGTGACGCCACCGATGAGGTTGGACTGGATCAGCTCCACCTGCGTACCGCCGTCGACCGGCTCAAGCGTGACGGTGACGACGTGATAGTTCTCGGGTGAGTCCTCGGTCTTGGCCAGCGGGCTCCAATGGGAGTAGCTCAGCCGACGTTGCGCTTCGACGTCGAGGATCTCGCCCTTGTCGGTGAACGGCTGATCCTTCCATTTCCCGGACCAGGTGATCGGACTTCCCACCTTCCAGTCGGTGTCGACGTCGGCACCCATAAAGTACTGCTTGATGGCGTCCGGATCGGTCAGAGCGTCCCAGACCTTGGCGGCGGATGCGGTGATCGTCGTCGAGACAGTGGCGGCAGGCTCTGTCATGGGATTCTCCCTCTCTCTGGCCGCAGCGAGCCACGGCGATGTGGACAATTGCCATACCCGGAATCGGTGCGGATAAACCGAGGATCGACGTGGCGCGACCGAGGCGCCTCGTCCCTCAGGCTCAAGGCTCCCGACAACTCTCAGAGCTTCCCGACAACCATCGCTGCGGCCGAGACCACGACCCAGAGGTCCGTCGACGTGAGCCCGATTCGTTGGAAGAGGCCCGTTGGTAGCGCCGTCGCCGTCAAGAGCAGGCTGATCGCCGAGATGCTGCCGGTCGCCATACCGATTCCGGCGAGGGCCCGGTGGCCTTGGCGGATCAGCGGGCCGGCGGCAAGCAGCGGCGTAGCGGCCAAGGTGACGTATCCGAGTCCGGCAGCCACCGCGTGCCACCGGTCGATCGCTACCGATCGTTCGAGTGGGAGCGCCGCGACTACCAACGTGGAAATGCCCGTCGCCGCGGCGCTGAGCCATGCCGGACCATCGACGGCGAGGCGCAATGCCGCGGCATAGATCGGTAGTCCGATACCGAAGCCGACGAAACCAGCGGTCATCACGGGGCGGCTGTTGTTGCCGACCGCGGCGAGCCGGCTGATTGCATCGTGGACGGCGGAATAGTCGCGTTGGGTGATGGCTGCGCCGCTGATCCATCCGCCGACGAAGACAACTGGGCCGACAACGCCCCCGACAGCGGCAATTCGTCGTCCCACTCGCCGGGTGGTCAGCATGTACCGAGCCTACGCGCCGGTTCGGGCCCGTCGTGGAACCGGCCTTCATCCGTGGCGGTAGTCCGACCGCGACCGATCGAAGTATCAGAAACCCGCTACGTGGGTATTCGGACGGCATGACCCCGGCCAGCACGTTGTGACCACTCACGGCTCCATTCCTGCCGCCCACGGCGAGTCGTTCTTCGACCGCGTCGCCAAGAAGGCGGCCGCCACCACCGGGCGCCCGGTTGCATTCGGGGCTGCGCTGCTCGTGCTGGTGATCTGGGCGATGTCGGGGCCGATCTTCGGGTTCAACAACACCTGGCAGTTGGTCATCAACACGGGCACCACCATCATCACGTTCTTGATGGTCTTCCTGATTCAGAACGGTCAGAATCGTGATACCGCCGCCGTGCAGATCAAACTGGACGAACTGATCAAGACGATTCAAGCGGCCGACAACCGTTTGCTCGACCTCGAAGAACTCGGAGCGGACGACATCGAGGCCAAACGCCGAGAGTACGAGAAGGTGGCCGAGATCGCCCGCGAGGGAGACGTCCGGTAGCGCTCCGTGCGGAGCGGTCCGCGGGGGGAATTCGGGCGACTCCTGGGGGACGACGTATGCGATCCGGCGTTCGTGGGTACCGGCGCTTTGTGACCGAACATCTTTCCGACATCCAAACGCTCCGCGACAACGCCCGCGCCCACATCGATCAGGGCCCGGTGACCGACGCCTACGGCGCCGATCTCGCGCGCGTCGTCGCCGTGCTCAATGAGGCCCTGGCAACCGAACTCGTATGCGTCCTGCGCTACAAACGGCATTACTACATGGCCGAGGGAATCAACTCGGCGCCGGTCGCGGCGGAATTCCTGCAGCACGCAGTGGAGGAACAGGGACACGCCGACGCCATTGCCGCCCGCATCGTTCAGTTGCAAGGCGAACCTGACTTCAATCCGGCTACCCTCGTCGAGCGCAGCCATGCCGAATACAGCCCCGGAACCGATCTCGTCGACATGATCACCGAGGACCTGGTGGCGGAGAGGATCGCCATTGCCAGCTATTCGGAGATTGCATCGTGGATCGGAGATCGGGACACGACCACTCGGCGGCTGATCGAGGGCATCCTCGCTGTCGAGGAGGAGCATGCCGACGACCTGCTGACCTTCTTGCAGCAGTTCGGCGGGAAACCGGCGAACGAGCAGTAGGCCGAGGCATCGGCACGGAAGGCTCCAACTTCCGGGGTGGCGTCCCGTGCCCGGATCCATCTCCGAGCCTGAGCCCCGGTCCGGTGTCGACAATCTCGACACCGGACCGCGCGACTCCCGATTCGTCGAGGATTACGACTTCAGAAAGCCGATGAGGGACGCATTGAATTCGTCGGCGTGGCTGACGTTGCAGCCGTGGGGTGCGCCGGAGATCACCGACAAGCGACTCTGGGGGATCGCGTCATGGGTGAGGGCGCCCGACCCTTCGAGCGGCACGATTGCGTCGCCGTCTCCATGAATGACGAGCGTCGGAACGGTGACGCTGGGAAGATCGCCGCGGAAATCCTCCGTGCCGAACGACGCCATGCATTTGAGCGCTGCCTTCTGATCCGACTGGCGGCAGAGTCGGATGGCATCCTGGCGCTGGGCCTCGGTCACCATCAATTCGTCGTTGACCGAAAAGAACTTGGTGGTGAACTGATCGAAAAAGGCATCTCGATCGGCGGTCAGGTCATCGGTCATCTTGGCCGCCGCCCCAGGCGTCAGTGGACCCTGCGGGTGGTCGTCGGTCTTCATCATGTATGGAGGCACTGCGCTGGCGAACACCACGCTGTGCAGCCGCTCCTGGCCATATTTGGACACGTACCGGGCCACTTCTCCTCCGCCCATTGAGAATCCGACCAGGGTGGCATCGCGAAGATCCAGTTCGGTCATCAGACCGTTGAGATCCTCGGTCAAGGTGTCGTAGTCGTACCCACCACTTGGCTTGTCACTCCGGCCGAAACCTCGGCGATCATAGGCGACCGCGCGGAATCCGGCATCTCGCAGCGCGGCCATCTGGGGCTTCCAACTCTCGGCCGACAACGGCCAGCCATGGATCAGTACGACCGGCCGACCAGGGCCGCCGGAGTCGTCGACATGCACCCCGACCCGGCTCAGAAAACGAGAATTTACCTCGACTTCAGACATGAACACACACCTTTCGAATTGTGGGGCGCCGCAGATTTCCTTTGTGGAACTCGCGCGACAGCGTTTCGCGCCCGTACCCGTCCAGGGTCCAGCGCATACTTGGCCGAGCGGCGGCGGGCATCCACACCCGGCACGGTGTTGACCGTTGCGTGGAACGCCGCGCCGCAGCCCGAAGACGAACAGACTCCGAGTCTCGATCAGCGTGGCCCGGGGTAACTGATCGCGATGACGACAACTCCGACACACACGGGCGACAGGACCGCTCGGCCATCGAATCCATCCTGGCGTACGTCGTTCGTCGAGCGGATCGAACGAGCCGAGTGGCTCGATGGCATCAGCCGAGGAGTGCGGCCGGGGATCACTCGGGTAGCCGGGTCCGGTCGACGCCGCGACGTCATGACCGGAGGCTGGCTCGGTCATCCCGCGCACCCGGCCGTCATCGCCTTCCCTACGGGATGCTGGCTGAGTGCCGGTGTACTTGACGCTGTCGGTGGATCGGCGACCAGATCGGCGGCCCGGATACTCGTCGGCGTCGGCGTCTTGACGGCGGCGCCGGCCGTGGCCACCGGCGCGGCCGATTGGCTCGACACCGACGGAGCAGAACGTCGCATCGGCGCCGTGCATGCGATCGGAAACCTCACGGCCACTCTTCTCTATGCCGGGTCGTGGCTCGCGCGGCGCAGGAATCACCATCGCACGGGAGTCGTGCTTGCAGTCGGGGGAGCCGCGTTGGCCGCCGGAGCGGGCTATCTGGGCGGCCACCTCGCCTATGTTCGTGGGGTGGGTGTGAATACGACGGCCTTCGAGTCGGGACCTACAGAATGGACGCCCGTCGAACTACACGGAGAGTTGGACACCCCACGCCGACTGTTGGCCGGCCAGGCAAATGGTGTCGCCCTGGTGGTGGTTCACGATGCCGACGACGCCGACGTGATTCGAGTCCTCGAGGACCGCTGCACTCATCGAGGCGGCCCGCTACACGACGGCGAGGTCGTTGGTGGTTGCCTCGTCTGCCCATGGCACGGAACCCGGTTCGATATAAAGTCTGGTGAGATTCGCCAGGGGCCGGCGAGTATTGATCAACCCGTCTATGACGTGCGCCTTGACGACACGGCCGCCGGTCAGGTGCTGCTTGTGCGCCGGACAGAAGAAGGTGGACTACGAAAGAATCCCGTCACGACGAATTCCATCAAATGAACTCCAACGGACGAAACCTGGACAACGATAGCCAACCGTATAGGCCCGGGCGGCTGCCTGCGCAGTGAGCGATCGGACTACTCCCCTGGGCGCTATCGGGTCAGTTCGAGCGGCCGATTACCTGGCCGCGGGTGCCAATGGCGTCGGGATCACCCGTGATGGCGGCCTTGGCGAGCGCGATCATCTTTCCCAGTCCAACGCTGGGTCCGTCCCAGTACTGACCATCCGACACATCGAAATACATCACAGCGAGATTGGGATCCTCAGGGCCGTCGAACCAGACGCGCGCCTCCGGGCTCCACAGGGCCCGTTGCTCCTCGACGTCATGAACGATCATCGCGGTTCCGTTCAATGCCACATAGCTGGAGTGATGTTCGTCGGCGATAGTGACGTGTACGTCCGTCAGCCGGCCCGCAATCGTCTCGACCCACTCCGCGTTGTTCGCCACCAGAAATGAAATCCGATGGTCGCTGACGTGTGCGCATGTCACGGGACGGGAAGTATGTACCCCGTCGACCATGGTCATCACCATCGCCACCGGCGTGGATGCCTTCACCACGTCGGTCAGCGGACGACTTTTGGCTTGATCGATCTCATTCATGATCGGTTCCTTTCTTGATGAAACAGACGAAGGTTCTCGAAGTTCGTCCAACGCGGACCTACGCATGTTCGATCGTCAGGTGAACGACGTCGTCGACAATCCCGTCGATATCGTCGGACGCAACATAGAAGTGGTGAGGGACGATATGGCCGCCGCCCTTGACCTTGACGTATCCAACGCGCAAGAGACGCTCGGCCAGCTCGGTCGGCAAGCCCGCCAAGCGGTCGGGACCGGGACCGAGAAGGCCGAGCAGCCGCCCCTCTTCAGGGCTCTCCTGTCCATCTGCCGACTGGGCCTCCGGATCACCGAATTTGTAGTCCTCAACCTTGCCGATATCCTTACCTGTGACATCGGAAACCCGCATTCCTTGTTGTATTCGCTCCATGTCGGACATCTCTTGCCTCCATACACTGATCTTCCGGCTCGGCTGGACTTGTCCATACAGGAAGTCCATTTGCGCGGCTGACGTTCGTGCCTCATAGGTACCCCGCTGGTGGGTGCATCAACCGCAGGCCGTGCCTCGCACCCGCCTCTTCACTCGATGACCTACTTCACTCAAATGACCTACGTCGTCATCGCCGTAGCATCGACGATGAGCGCAGCCAGCCGTTGGCGTCCGGCGTCGTTGGGGTGAAGACGATCGTCCTGCAGCACCGCCTGGGCCGGATCACTCGCAGATTCGAACCATGGTGCGACGGTCGCGTGGCCTCGATCGGCGAGTCGGGCCCTGAGCAGGTCGTTGAACTGGGCCGTGCCCGTCAAATCATGCTCGACATAGACGTCAACCCACACGAGGGGCACGGTGGGCGGAATCTGAGCGGTGATCGAGTCGATGAGCGACGGGTAGTCGGATTCGGGATACTTTCCGATGTCGTTCGAGCCGAGCTCGATCACCCACACGGCCGGCTGGGCGCCGATCGCCAGCACGTTCTGCAACTCGTTCACCCCGGCAAGCGGTTCGGTCGTCCCGTCACCGATGGCGATTCTGCGCCCGCTCACCGCTTCAATGACGATGTCGGTGTAGCCCGCGAAGGCCAGCGCGTCGTTGACCTGCTGTCGACTGCCGTCGGTGATCGAGTCACCGATCACGACCACCGACGTCTTCGTGGCCGGGGCAGCGGTCGAGGGAGTCGAAGCCGTAGTCGTGGTGGTAGAACATCCGACAAGAGCGAGTAGCACCCCGAGTAGGATCGTTCGCCGGTTCATTCCACGACTCGTTTCGTTCTCGTTCGATGCCTTGTGCCCGTTACCCCGGCGACCTCAAGAGGACTTGTACGTATTACGAAGATTTCGGATTTCATCGTGTGCTACTCGGATGGCTGTGGATTGCCGTTGGACCACCGCGTGGAACTTCTCGGAGAGGTCGCTATCCAAGGCGTCCTTGTACTCGCTGACGGCGTGATCCTCTCCTTGTTCTGCCGCATCGAGGACGCCCTCCGGCTTCGATCCGGCCATCGCATCCTTGATGGTCATCCAACCCCGATGGAGGGTGGCCGCCACCGAACCCGACTCGTCGATGTCATCGCCGTACGTCTCAGCCATCGTATGGATTTCATCATAGAATTCGGCCCGCTGCTGGCTGTATCGCCGAAATACTGTGGTCAGCTCCGGCGTTGCGGTTTCCGCCAACTTCTCGGCGCCCTTGGCGTAGCCATCACGACCATCCTGGAGAACCTGCATCAACTTCTTGGCGACTCGTGCATCTGTAGACATTGATAAGCTCTTTCGTCAGTCCTCGTGGAGGAATCAGTCCGCCGTTTGATACCCGCCTCCCGCACGTCGCAAACCTGGCACGTCGCAAACCCGGTGAACCTCTGAACCCCACGCGATTGTCTCGGAGCGCTTTCGCCGGGCCGAGCCACCGACCACGCCTGCTGCACGCGGCCGCGCCTGCTGCATGCAACGGGGGTATCCACCGCCGGTGAGACGGGTAGATGCCATGGATGAGTAGCTCACGCCCCAATCGCTCCGTGCCGACTCCTGCCGACGGCGACGCCGTACTGGACGATGGTGGGGCTCATCGTCACGAGCCCGACAGCGCGGAGAAGGACGATGTCGCCAGCACCCGGGCGCGGCCTCACCGACCCCCGGCCACCGACCACGATGACGTCTTCGACGACTCCCCATCGGTTGATTGCACATCCTCGTCCGAGGAAATGCGAAAGGCCGACGTGACCAACGGGGAGAATCCGGACGAGTAGCCGCAGCCAGCCGGCAAGACTGTACGTCTCGGTACGGCCCATACCGGGAACTACTTCGAGATGTCGCCTCCGACTGCATACAAGTCGCCGGCTCGCCGGCGATGATTGGACGTTCGGTCGTGCATCGACGGGCAGGGACACCGGTAGTGCGTCGTCCGGTGGGGTCACGCTCCTGGCCAGTCGGCGGGAGGGAACCAGTCCATCGACAGGAACCGGCTCGTCGACGGGGTGCGGTCCTGACCACCCAGCCCGGGATACTCGGACGGCTGGACATGTGGCAGCAGCGACACACCGTGGCCGCGTTCCCGGTGGCGGTCGTTCGCAAGTTCTCCGACGACCGCGCCGGGCGACTCGCAGCATTGATCGCCTACTACGGGTTCTTCTCGCTCTTTCCGGCAATGCTCGTCTTTGTCACCGTGCTCGGTTTCGCACTCGACGGGCGGCCGGACCTCGCTCAGAAGGTCGCCGACTCGGCATTGACTCAATTCCCGATCATCGGGGGCCAACTGGCGGACTCGGTGGGCGAGCCGCTGCGGGGTAGCGGTCCGGCGCTGGCCATCGGACTGGTCGCCGCACTGTGGGCAGGTCTCGGCGCCATGCAGGCGATCCAGGATGCGATGAACGGCGTGTGGGACGTCGAGCGGGCGAGATACCCGAACTTCTTCATCAAGCGGGCGCGATCCGTCATCATGTTGACGATTCTCGGTCTGCTGCTGCTGCTGTCGACCGCGCTCGGGCAATTCTCGTTGCACTTCGTCCACGGGCGATGGGCATCGGCGGCGTTGTTCGCCGCCGCGATGGTGCTCAATGCCATGGGCTTCGCCGTGGCGTTCAGGCTGTTGACCGTCGCCGATCTGCGCTGGCGAGACGTCGCCCCGGGTGCTGGTCTGGCCGCCGTTGGTTACAGCGTCCTGCAACTCGTCGGCGGAGCGGTCGTTGCTCAGCGGCTGAAGGCGGCCGGCCGTGGATCCGGGCATGGGATCGGACAGGTCTACGGGACGTTCGCGGTCGTCATCGGGCTGCTGTCGTGGATCTTCCTGGTCGCCCAGATCATGGTCTTCGCGGCCGAGGTCAACGTGGTCGTCCGCCGGCGGCTCTGGCCTCGAAGCATCGCCGGCCGGCCGATCACTCCCAGCGATCGGCGCAGCGCAGCGGCCCAGGCCGAGGAGCATTCGTTCGACAAGTCGATGTCGGTCGAGGTCGTGTTCGTCGACGAACCGGCGCCTGACGCCGACCTCGACATCACTCATCCGCCCAGCGCGCCGCGCTCGCCGTGACGGTGGGGTGTTTGAGGTCAGGTCATAAGGGGTAACGGACGACCGGTGACGATCCGCCAGTTCGCGGTGAGGTCGCCTCTAGACCACTTCACCAAAGGAGATAGGGACATGATCGGATTTTTGTTATTCCTCTTGATCGTCGGGCTGATCGGCGGCTTTGTTGCTCGCGCACTCGTTCCTGGGAAGGATTCGCTGTCACTGGGAGCCACGCTACTGCTTGGAGTTGTCGGCTCGTTCGTGGGCGGCTTTATTGGCTATGCGCTCTTCCGAAATGATGCCCAGGATGGCGCCTTCCAGCCCTCGGGAATCATCGGTTCGATCGTGGGTTCCGTGATCGCCTTGCTCGTCTACCGTGCGGCCACCGGTCGACGGCACGCGATTCATTCGTAGATCGGACTGAACATCATGCACATACGTTCGATTCGTCGGCGTTCCTCGCAGCCTGACCGACCGCTGGTCAGTGTCGCATCGGGCCGACAGGACACCACGATGCCTGAAGACATCGTGATCCCTCAAGACTCCACGATCCCTCAAGACACCACGCTCCCTCAAGACATCACGGTCGTCCCTCAAGACACCCGGATCCCTCGTTCGACGTCGGGATGGCGAAGTTCAGAGGACCCGGTCGTCTCGGACGTGCCCGCCCGGGACATGGGCGACAGAGTCGTGTACGACCCGCCGGTGGGCCGGCCCGTGGCGCTTCCACAGGACCACCTCGCCCGGGCGACGACCACGCGTCGATGGATGCCGGACTCGGTCGTCTGTGGTGCCGCAGGAACCTTCTTCGCCATTATCGGCATCGTCGCCCTGATCCGCGCCGGCACCGATGGACCTCTGTCGTCTCCGGTCGTGGAAGTCATCGGCTTTCGCCATACCGCCTTGCTCGGCCTGATCGAGTTGGCCGCCGGTGTCGTGCTCCTCGCGTCGGCGGCAGGCGCGTCGCGCGGTGCAGCGATCTTCACCGGCATGCTGCTCGGCATCGCTGGCGTCGTGGGAGTCATCGAAACCTCCACGTTCGAGGGCCGACTCGCTCTCGAACGGCCATTTGCCTGGGTCGTCGTTGCTGTTGCCGCAGTTGTCGTATTCACGGCGCTGCTCGCACCGAGATGGACGACGAGTCGCACATCGGTGACGAACAGATAGATGTCCTGACCTGGTCGGACTCATACCGGCAGGCGCGTTCGGGCACGCTACGCGGCGACAGCCGTCGTGGCCAGTCGGAGTCGCTGGAGGCCGGGAAGCCGGTAAGACGCGGCGGCCGATACGAGCAGCCATTGCCCCTCCGTCAGGATCGCTGACAGGAACCTGATCAAGTGGTCGGACCCGGCCGCGGGGAGCACGTCGGAGCCGACCGGTGACCAGTAGTGCCTCAGGGCCCAGCGGGGTGATCCGCTGGGCCCGAGGTGATTCTGAGAGGCGGCGCTGGCTTGGCCGGCGTAGAAGTCGGTATGCCGCCCCTCCTTCCTCATGATCCGACGTAGGACTTCGGACAGCACCCGATGGCGCTTTGATCCAGCGCCTCGGTCACAGCAGGCATCGTCGTTGTCGGCTTCCGGTGTCCGACGATCGTCCTGGTCGCCGAGGTGAGTGCGTGGACCACGTCCGATTTCCCGACGTTGGTCGCCGCCAAATATAACCGTCTCCCGATAAGCGCGACCAGCCAGATCACCCAGGCCGCCAGGAATGGCGGCGTCGAGATCGCCGACACCCGCGATGATCTTTGCGGTCAGCGACGTTGTCGGACACGACATCGATGCCGCCGTCGCGATGAGCAGACTTCAATCGGCATTGCGCATCGTCGCCGCCACGGCATCGGGCCCGTCTGCCGTCCTCGACCATCTGAACAGCCTTGTTTCCTCGATTCCAGGGCGTTCATGACAACGGTCGGCTACGGCGACTACGACCCGCGCGGTCGCCTCCTTCGGTACACAAGCGTGACATCGACCTCGACGCCTGGTGGCCGGCGGTTACTTCTCGGGCGCCCGGGGTTCATGGCGTCGAGCCGCACCCATCACCACCCGGGCCACGACGGTGGAACGATCGGGATCCAACAGGATGACACCGTCGGCGACTTCCACTCCATCGATCTCGACCGACGTCACGCCGGATTGAACATGTTCGGGGTTCTCCACCCGAATCTCGATGACGGATGTGCCATATCGATACCGGATGGTGAACCCGTCCCACCGTGCCGGGATGCACGGCTTCACGGTCAACCGGTCCGCACGGACGTCGAGGCCGAGCAGGGCGTGCAATCCCACCTGGTACATCCACCCCGCCGAGCCGGTGTACCACGTCCACCCGCCGCGTCCGGCGTGGGGAGCGATGCCATACACATCGGCGGCGACCACATACGGCTCGACCTTGTGCAACGCCGCATCGCGTTCGGTGGATGTGTGGGTGATCGGGTTGATCATGCTGAACAGTTCCATCGCCCGATCGCCATCGCCGAGCATCGCTCGGGCCAGGACGGTCCACGCCGCGGCATGGGTGTACTGCCCCCCGTTCTCCCTCACGCCCGGCACGTAACCCTTGACGTATCCGGGATCGAGGCGCGTCGTATCGAACGGTGGGGTGAACAACAGCACCAGGCGATGGTGCTCGTCGACCAACAGGCGCTCGGCGGAGTCCATCGCCTGGCGTGCTCGTTCCGGGCGCGCCGCGCCGGAGATCACGCTCCATGATTGGGCGATGGCGTCGATTCGGCATTCGTCGTTCTCGGCCGAACCCAGTGGGCTTCCGTCATCGAAGTACGCCCGCCTATACCACGCACCGTCCCACCCGGCGAGTTCGGCCGACCCCCGCAACCGTTCAGCGTGATCGCGGTAGGTTGCCGCCCGCTGGCCATCGTCTCGAGCGTCGGCGATCGCGGCGAATCGCCGAAGGGTGAGATGCAGGAACCAGGCCATCCACACGCTCTCGCCCCGGCCGTCGTGGCCGACTCGATTCATGCCGTCGTTCCAGTCGCCGGAACCGATGAGCGGCAGGCCATGGACACCCACGGTCAAGCCCCGGTCGAGAGCGCGCACGCAGTGCTCGTACAGCGACCCGACTGCCGTGGATGCGTCGGGTTGGGCGTAGTACTCGTCCTCATGGGCGTCGAGCACGCGCCCATGCACGTAGGAGATCGATTCGTCGAGAATGCCCAGGTCACCGCTCTGTTCCACATAGGCGCAGGTGACAAACGCCAGCCA
Organism: Actinomycetes bacterium; assembly: GCA_031371195.1. Classification (GTDB taxonomy): domain Bacteria; phylum Actinomycetota; class Acidimicrobiia; order Acidimicrobiales; family Ilumatobacteraceae; genus JANMJD01. The sequence continues at coordinate 13,129 of JANMJD010000345.1, forward strand.
GTGGAGATCGTCGGAGAATCGCGTTCGGACGCCTCGACCGCTCGGAGGGTGCCACCAATGCTGCACATCACCCTCGACGAACTGATGGGCTCCCGCATGCACAATGTGCTCGCGGACCAGGTGCGGAGCGGCGTGCATCAGCGCCAGCACGTCTTGCAACTGGTCGCGAAAGCCGAACGCCCCACCCGACTGATAGAACGCCGAGCGGCCCCACAATCGACAGGCGACGGTTTGGTAGAGCAGCCACCGGTTCAGCATCAGATCCATCGCCGGGTCCGGTGTCGTCACCTGCACCGCACCGAGCAGGTCGTCCCATTGGGCGACGACCTGGTCGAACGCCGCAGCAACGCCGACCGCCGTGCGGTATCTCGTGACCAGGGTGCGGACGTGGTCGATGTCGTCGGCCTCGCCGAGCAGGAAGGTGATCTCGCGGGTTTCCCCGGGCGACAATTCGAACGGCACCTGGAACGCCGCGCATGGATCGAGTCCCGCGCCGACGCGGCCCGACAGCCCCGACCGGCCCAGCGCGTCCGGAGCCCTGAGTGTTCGATTGCGACCGAGGAACTCGCTGCGGCTCGTCGTCAGCGAGTGGATCGGCTCGCTCACGTCGGCGAACGCCACCCGCGTGGCGAACTCGTTGTTGTAGGCGTTGCGGGCGAGGATCGCCCCGGTTTCGGCGTCGACCTGGGTGATCACATGCGGCGCGGAACTTTCACGGTGTACCCCGAGCACCCATTCGAAGTAGGCGGTTGCGCTCAGACTCCGCCGCCGGGCCGAGCGATTCGTCACCCGCAGGCGAATGATCTTGACCGGATCATCCACCGGCACGAACATCGTCAGCTCCTGCGCCAGCCCGGGCTCCTCGCGCGCGAACGTCGTGTACCCCGCTCCGTGTCGTATGACGTAGCGCCCGGACCGCCGGATCGGATGCGGGGCGACACTCCACGTCTCGGCGGTCTCCTCGTCGCGGAGATAGACGGCCTCACCGAGCGAGTCGGACACCGGGTCGTTCGACCAGGGAGTGAGGCGGTTCTCCCGACTGTTCTCCGACCAGGTGTACCCGCCACCCGATTCGGTCACCAGAAACCCGAATCGGCGGTTCGCCACCACGTTCGACCAAGGGGCCGGGGTGACCGCGCCGTCGTCCAACGTGATGACGTACTCGCGTCCGTCGGCGGAGAAGCCCCCCAGTCCGTTGGAGAATTCGAGCCGGTGAGCCCCGTTGAGGGCTTCGGGTGCGGCCGCCTCGGGCGGGAGGCCCGATCGCGGGACGACGCGCAACGCCGGGGGCACAATGACCTCGGGCCGGCGTCGATGGAGTTGTTGGGCGAGTCCTCCGCGTTGGCCCGACAACACGACTCGGGCAACCGTCAGGATCAGGGTGCGGTCCTCGTCGGGCATCAGATCGGCGCGCCGGAGAAAGACACCACCGGGTCGATCGACGAACGCCTGCGCGGCGCTGGTTCGGATCAGGTTGAGGAGATAGTCCTGGAAACCCTGCGCATAGCCGCTCACGTGTTCGTTCAGGATGACGAGGTCGATGGCCAGGCCGTTCAACCTCCAATACTCATGGGCTCGAAGAATCTGGCGGACCAGCTCACCTTCGAGTGGGTCGGTGACCCGCAGCACGATGACCGGCAGGTCGCCGGAGATTCCGTAGGCCCACAACCCCGACTGATGCCGGGTATTACGGGCGATCACCTCGACGTCGGCGCGTTGCACCGAGTCGGAGTACAACGCCCGTGATCCCAGTTCCTGGAAGAGATGCGCCTCCTCGCTCGAGATCTCGAGGTGACGGAGTTCTACTCGGCTATGGGTCCATGCCAGGGCGAACGCCCGCGTGACCGCCCGGGGATCACGGTACTTGTCGGCCAGGTCGACGACGGTCTCGCGACTCGGGGCGATCGCCGTGATGTACGAGATGCGAGCCGACTGGCCCGGCTCGATCCGGACCCGACGGCGAATGCTGGCCACGGGATCGAGGACGGCACCGACCGCACCCGACAGCGGGTGATGGTCGACCAGCGCGATCGGAGCCGCCGGCGTGTGCCCGCGGCCGATGAATCGAGCCCGATCGGTCTCGTACTCGACGTCGCTCCAACCGTCGCCGTGGACCGCCGAGACGTGCACGATCCACGGTGGCGACTCGTCGGCCGACCGGGGGCGGCGGGAGAACAGCAGGGCCGAATGCTCGGCGATCAGCTCCGATTGGACGAACAACTTGCTGAACGCGGGATGGGCGGCGTCGGCGCTCGCCGTGGAGAGCACGATCTCGCTGTAACTCGTCACCTCGATCCGGCGAACCCGCTCGCTGCGATTCGTCACGGTGACCCGGCGGATCTCGGCATCGTCCTCGGGAGACACGGTGATCTCGAGGTGGGTCTCGATATCGCCGTCGCGCCGAAGGAACTCGACCTTGTCGGCCGAGAACGTGGCCAGATACGACGTCGGCTCGACGAGGGTCGGCTGATAGCCCGCCGACCAGAAGGTCGCGTCCTCGACGTTGCGCACGTAGCAGAAACTGCCCCAGTCATCCCGGGTGGGGTCCTCGTGCCAGCGGGTGACGGCCAGATCCCGCCAGCGGCTGAAGCCGCCACCGGCGTTCGTGACCATGGTCGTGAAGTTTCCGTTCGACATCAGGTGGGCTTGGGGGACCGCCGTCTGCGCGGTTGAGAACTGGCGCGTGAAGGGTGCCGGCGTTTGGCGAACGGTGCGGCCCTCGGAGACCTCCTCGGCATGCGGATGGGCCAAGGGGACATCGCGGGGAATGCGTTCCTGCAGCAGCAGTTCGGTCGCCTGGACCAGCGGATCGGCATGGAACCGACGAGGCATCGCCAAACCGTTGAGCACGTTGTCGAAGGCGATCAGGCTCATTCCCTGGTGATGGGCCATGTAGGCGCGGATGACCACGTGCGACTCGTCGGGTGGGAGTCGGGCCGGGGTGTAGTCGATGGCCTCGAAGAACCCGTAGCGCGACTCCATCCCGTCGTGGGCCAGTCGGCGAAGATTCTTGACCGCCTCACCGGGGGCAACGGCCAACGTGAGCACCGTGGAGTATGGGGAGATCACGAGATCATCGCCCAGGCCCCGCTTGAGCCCGAGTCCCGGCACGCCAAAGGCCCGGTATTGATAATTGAGCGCCAGATCGCGGGCGTTGTACGCCGATTCCGACACACCCCAGGGGATCGAACGGTGACGTCCATAGTCGATCTGACGGGCGACCACAGCGTGATATGTCTCGTCAAGGAGTGTGTGTTCGTAGGACTTCATCACCAGCAACGGCATCAGATATTCGAACATCGTCGCCGTCCACGACAGCAACGCCTTGCCCCCCACTGTCGAGGTCATCGCCCGGCCGAGACGGAACCAGTGTTCCTGGGGAACCTGACCTCGGGCGATGGCCATGAAGCTGCCCAGTCTCGCCTCGGAGGCGAGCAGATCGAAGTACGAATCATCGCGGCGGTTGTCGTCCACCCGGTAGCCGATGGCGAACAGATGCCGTGGTCGGTCGTAGAGAAATCCGAAGTCCATCTCGGCGCTGTACCGCTCGGCCTGTTCGGCAATCGTCTCGAACCGCTGTATGAGATCCTCGGCATTTTCGATCGAGAGCAGCGCCGTCTCATGCAGCTCGCGCAGCTGCCCGACCAGATCCACGTCATCGACGTCGACGCGGCATCCACCGACAAGCGCGTCGACTTCAGCGGCCAAGGCGGCGCCGATCTCGGGCAGCTCGTCGATCGACGGGACCGGCCTGTCGGTCGCCCAGCGGCCGAGATCGCTCCGGGTCCCGTCCCCGGGCCCCGATTCATGCAACCGCTGGAGCACGCGGACCCAGGGAACCGAGCTCTCGAAACAGTCGCGATGACGTCGGGCGGAGCCGGCCAAGGCCTCGGCCCAATAGCTCGCCTCCGCACCGATCACTTCCAGGTCGGCGACCTTTGCCACCTCCCCCGCCAGTCGAGCGGTTTCGACGACGATCACATCCAAGGAGTTCATCCACTCCAGCAACGTGGTCGGGACTACGGCGAGCACGTTGCCGATCGCCGTGATCAGAATCTCGACGGATCCGCCGTCCCGCCCGGTGTGGCGCCCCAGTTCCTGGCTCAACACGCCCAGGTCGTCGGCCATGCCGAGCAGCATCGACGGCATCGCCATGAGCTGCTTTGGTCCCTCGATGCACCCTTGTTTGAGCGTCAGCAGATGACCGGCCAGGTTCCCGCTGTCGACCGTCGACACATACGCCGGATGTAGTGGCTGGAGCGTCTGGGTGTCGTACCAGTTGTAGAAATGCCCACTGAAGCGAGTCATCCGACTCAGCGTCGCCAACGTGTGTTCCACCGATTCGAGCAGCTGAATTCGACTGATGTACCCGAAGTCGTGGGCCGCCAACGCGGCCAGCAGACCGAGGCCGATGTTGGTCGGCGAGGTGCGGTGGGCGACAACCTCCCGCGGATCCTCCTGCACGTTGTCGGGCGGCAGGTAGTTGTCGTCCGGACCGGCAAAGGTGTCGAAGTACCGCCATGTACGACGGGCCATCAACCGGAGGTCGCGGCGATCGGCGGGCGACATCTCGACCGTCGGCGCCGGACGAGGTCGGCTGATGACATCGGCGATCAGCGGCGACATCAGCCACGCCACGAGGAATGGCCCGGCGACGATCAGCCGACCGGGTTCGGCGAACGCAACGAGCGCCCCGACCCCGAGAGCCGTCACCGGGGCGGACCACATCTGCATCCAGACCGGACGCGCCCGGCGATGCGACCGCTGTTCCAGTTGCGCCGCCGTCACCCACTCGAGGCGCTGCCGTTTGGTCACCAACATGCGGGTCATCGTGCGAACGATGGCGTCGATCATCAAGTAGGCCTGATGAGGCAGGAACGAGATGGTCAGCGCCACCTGCAGCATGGTCGACACCGACTCGCCGCCGATGCTGCGAGCATGGCTCGTCCACGGCACGCTGCGCTGGTTGACCAGCAGGGAGTTGACCACATGGCCGTAGATGGGAAACGCCAGGGTGAGCAACACGAACAGGGTCCATACCAGCGGCGACCCCGGCAGCACGGTCCATGCGGCTCCCAATAAGGCCACGGCGCCGGGCGCGACCAGGCTGCGGCGCAGATTGTCGAGGATCTTCCACCGAGAGATCAGCGGAAGGCCCGGCCGCAGCCACGCCAGCAGCTGCCAATCCCCCCGCACCCAGCGGTGCTGGCGCGCGGCATAGGTGTCGTAGCGTGACGGATAGTCGTCGAAGACCTCGACGTCGGTCAGCAGTGCCGTACGGGCGTACAACCCTTCGAGCAGGTCGTGGCTGAGGACGGCATTCTCGGGGATCCGACCATGCAAAGCGCGTTCGACGGAGTCGACATCATAGATTCCCTTTCCGACAAAGTTTCCTTCGAGGAAGAGATCTTGATAGACGTCTGACACCGCCGTCGTATATGGATCAATCCCGGTAGCACCGGAGAAGATCCGGGTGAAGTACGAACGGCCGGCACCGCGCAGGGTCACGCTCACTCGCGGCTGCATGATGCCATACCCTTCCGTGACACGCCCCGCCCGCTCGTCATAGTGGGCAACGTTCAAGGGATGAGCCATCGCCCCGATCAATCGGCGCGCCGCATCACGGGGCAAATCGGTATCGGAATCCAGCGTGATGACGTAACGGACGGATGACAGGTGGGGCGTCTCGCCGACGATCGTCGTGTAGGTCGTATCCGCGGCCCCCCGGAGCAACCGATTGAACTCGGTCAGCTTGCCCCGTTTCCGCTCCCAACCCATCCAGCATCCCTCGCTGGGGTTCAATCGGCGTTGGCGGTGGAACAGGAAGAAGCGATCTCCGCCATCGTCGATACCGGGGTGACGCTCGTTCAGCTCACCGATACCCGAGACCACTGCATCGATGAGCATCTCATCGTCGTCCATCAACTCGCGCGGCGCATCGACGAGGTCGGTCAGCAGAGCAAAGTGCAGATGGCGCTCGGGGTTGGCCAGCGAATGGATCTCCAACCGCGCCAGCATCGCCGAGATCGACTCTGTGCTGGTCAGCATTGTCGGCATCACCACCATCGTTCGACAGTTCGGTGGCACCCCGTCCTTGAAGTCGAGCTTGGGGAGTACCCGAGGGGGCATCATCCGAGTGATATCCCGGTTGGTCGAGCTGACTGCGAGGTCGGTGGCCGGCATCAGCAGCAGAACGACCAGACCGACCAGACCGAGCGGGCGAGCGCCCCGGCTGTGGGCGTACACCGTCAGCAGCAGTATCGGAATCAGTGTCAGCAGCGCGACCGTCCAGAAGTACACCGCGGCGGGATGACGCAACGCATTGCGATGATGCAACAAGTCACGCGGGCGGACGCGGCCGACGAAATTCGCCTCCAGCCACGGGCGCCCCGCTCCGACGAGATAGAAGCCGACATGTCCCCGCCGGCCGTCGGAAGGATCAGTGCGTGACGACTGCAGGGCTCGTTCCAGCGCGGACCGGGCCACGTCGATCTCCGGCACTCCCGAGCGCCTGGAGATGCGTTCGATCACGCTGCGGTATTCGTTGCGGGTCTCGAAATCCATCTTCGAGTAGGTCCCGGTGGGGTCCTCGCGCAGAAGCGCCTCGACGACACTGGTCCGCTCCACGAAGTCGGCCCAGTCGATCGCCGACAACAGTCGCATACTGGTGATGACGTTGCCGACGGAGACCTGGTCGGCCGCTTGGCGATGATGTTCGGCGTGCACCATCTCGTCCCCGCTGGAATCCTGCGCCGCGAAGCGCTGCTCCAGCCAGAAAAGCACGGGAGCAACGCCGGGGCCGGAGTCGCGCAGGCGCTGCAAAAGGTGAGCGGCGAATGGCGTGCTGAGCGTCTCGTCGCTCTGCTCCCGTTCGGCGAGCATCATGAAGATCTCGCTGGGTCGGCGGTCGGCGGTTTCCAGCAGTTGATCGGCCCATTGCTCGGCGCGGTCACGCTCGACGCGCTCCCACAGTGTTCGCGAGGCAAGACGACGCAGGTTGTCGACCAGGACCAGACGCAACATGATCGCGATCGCCCACAGCTCCCCGATCCCGATCGGCGACCTCGTTTGATAGGCGGTCGTGAACCGGCGCAACGACTCGGCGTCGAGACGCGAATCGTTGTGCTGCACAATCGCCAACGCCAGGTCGTACACCCGTGGGTACCCGAGCCGCGGGCCGTGGGAGAGCTTGGGCAGATCGCGGTAGTACGTCTCGGGGAGATCTTCACGGATCTCACGGAGTTGCTCCTGGACGACATGGAAGTTGTCCATCAGCCATTCCGCGGCCGGGGAGATGGTCTGACCTGCGCGCACCCCTTCGGCGATCGTGCGATACGCCTGCGTCAGCAAGCGCTCGTTGACCACCAGGTGGTCGAGCAACCGAGCGTCCCGCCCACTGCTCCCGGTGACCTCGTGATCTTCGGCCAGGACACGAGCGAATTCCTCCAGTCGATCGAGGCTGACCAACTCGGATCGGATCGGCTCGCGCTCCAACTCCTCGTTGCCGGGGACCCGGGGCGATCGCCGTGCGAACAGTGCCCGCGGTGCCATCTACCAGGCCACCGAGAGCCGTCGCTCACATGCCGCGTGCCGGGCCACCGGCGGCGGGGCTACCAACCAACGGTCGCTGTCGTCCACAGTGTGGGGAATACCGCAAGCGCAAGCCCGAGCGCCAACGGTGACAGGATTGCGGTACCGCCGCGGCGTGTTCGACGTCCGTACTTCCAGACGTCACCCACAGCAGCGACGACGAAGCAGAACACTGCCCCCAGATAAAAAAAGAACGCAACTTTCGGATCCATGTCTCTTCCTTCAGGTCAAGATGAGTACGAGAATGATAATGAGCACCAACGTACCGAGACCGATGTACATATGTTAGTTCCTTTCAATCGTTGGTCGAGCCCTACTTACCCCATGATCCCCATTCTCAAACCCGTCTTTATCTGAGATGATCGAAACTCATTTCGGGCCGCTCGCAGACAAGTGGCATCGTTTCGTCAGTCGGCACCGGCAACGCGGTCGACATGGGGCTCGTTCCGTTGGCCCTTGCCCGGCAGCTCGCGGGACTTCTCGGGGGCAGGCTCCGGAGTGCCCTCCCCGTCTGCGGCCAGGCCGTCCTCGGCAGTATCGCCATGGCCAGCAGTGGAGCCATCGCCCGATGGAGTTTCACTCAGTGTTGCGTCTCGATGGTGTCGATCGACACCGGTCGCGGCACTTGACGTCTGATCCTTGCTCATACGTCCTGAGTACCCGACCCGCCGTCGACCGAAACGCCGAGTATCAAATGCGGCCTGTGCCAGGTTGAACTCCGACAAGCCGATGTGTCACCCGACAGGACGTCAGTCCGAGCGGGTGCCGTCCGGGTCGACTCGCTCAGCCATGTCGGAGTCCACGCGGTCGGAGTCGACGCGCTGGTCCACATCAGGATCGATACGATCCGCATGCGACTGCAAGTCCGTGGCCATCGTTCGGTTCGTCTCGGCGGCGATGCGCTGTTGTTCTGCGGCGATCACCTCGCGGCGGGCTCGAGCGGCGCGTTCCTCTGCTTCCGCCGTCTGCCGATCAGCCTCCAGGCGATGCGTTGCCGCCAGGTCACGGGTGTCGCTCGCTTCCTGGCGCATCTTGACCTCTGTAGCGGTGCGTCGGCGATTGGCCACGATCAGGAGGCCGATGGCCACGACGACGATCACAGCAATGATGACGATGACGGTGGTGGTATCCATGAACGTGCAATACCCATCGGATTCCTCGCCCAAACGTCATCTCCGGACGCGAGGGCATCTGCCGTATGTCGAGCGGTTGTCGCGCTGGTCCACAGCCGCCTCAAGATCGGCCTTCGACATTTTTGATCGCCCGGGCACGTGCAGCAATTGTGCCTCATGGTGGAGCTGGGCTCGCGTTCGGCCGCCCGGGCCGGGATGCGAGCGCTGTGACACCGCGTAGCCGAAGCCCGCTCGGAGCAGACAGGTCCTCGGCCTCTCGGAGACGGCGCGCTATCGGCCGGCGCGCCGTGACGTCTGAGCGACCATCCGGCGGGGTAGGAGAAGGGCATGGACGAAGCCGGCAGTAACGGTAGTAGCAAGAAGATCCTCATCGCCATCGACGGCTCACCGGGTTCCGTGCGGGCGGCCGAGACGGCCAAGCGACTGTTTCCGCATGCGACGTTCATGGCGATCAACGTCGCCACCACGCCGCACGCCTGGTCCGACCGCTTCGCCTTTGGAGATGTCGGACCGTGGCCGTACCCCGCGGCCGGAGGACGCGCACACGACGAAAGCGACACCGAGGAGCATGCCACCTCGGTCGCCGAGTCCATCGCCCACGACGCGGGGATCGACGAGGTCGAGTCGCTGTCGGGCACCGGCGACACCGCCAAGATCATCATCGACGCCGCGCACGCCCACCTCGCCGACCTACTCGTCGTCGGTTGGACCGACAAAGGGTGGTTGGCGCGTCTGCTCGCCGGATCGGTTGCGAGCGATGTGATCCGCCACGCCGACGTCCCGGTGCTTGTCGCCAAGTAGCGCCGCCGGGCCCGTCCCGCACGACGGTTCGACACGGTGCATCGCGGGTACGGAGTTGAGCAGCGGCCGTCAGGCCCGCTTCAGGAACCCCGACGCCCGAGAGCTGGTGAACGATGACACAACCATCAAGAGATCCGCTCTTTCGGCGCATCTGCCGACGTCTGGGGCGATCGCATGACGAACCTCGCACGGCGAGCCTCCGGATCGTCACATCCGTGGATGATGCGGATCAGCTCGTACTCGTCATCGTGAACGACGGACCGGAGATGGCGATCGGGCTGTCGATCACGATCGGACTGGGTGGTCCGGGTACGACTCCGACCACCGAGAAGATCGTTACACCCGAGGTTCTCGGTATTGGCGAGGAGTGGACCGTTCACGTGGTCGACGATTGCGACAGCGATGCCGACTGGACTTTCTGGATCTCATGGGTGGATGGCGACGGATTTCGCGCTGAGACGTTGACGGTTCCGTCGAGCCGCAGTGGACTGTCGACCCTCAACTCAGATCGTGACGACGTCTCGGATCACGACGAAACCGAGGCGTGACTCGTCGGCTGAACGCCGATGCCAGCCGGACTTCGCCTCCGCACTCACGAACGACTCGTCACGAATCACTCGGGGACGTACTGCCGGTCCATCGTCGCCAGTTCTTGCAGAAACGAAGCGAGACCACCGGGCGCACGACCTTGGCGACGGGCACTTGTCGTCACCACCCCATCGGTAGTGCCGAGCACCGAAAATCCGCCGGCCCGAGCCTCGCGCCACAGTTGCTGATCCTCGCCCACCGCCACATCGGCGAATCCCCCCGCCTGGATGAACGCCGAACCCCGTATGCCGAGGTTGGCCCCATGCACATGGGGATGCCCGGTTCCGGTCCCCTGCCGTTCGACGGCGTCGGCGAACCGCGACCGCAGTTCGGTGGTGATGTCGCCATCGGCGAACTGGATGAGACCCGCGACCCCATCCCAACCCCGTCGTGCATGGCGGAGATGGGCACTGAGCCAGTCGGGGGGAACAATGCTGTCGGCATCAGTGGTCGCCAGCCAGACGTCGGTGCCGACGCCGCTGGGTTGAAGCGCCAACGCGGATCGGCAGGCGAGGTCACGCGCCGGGCCGACACGACCGAAGGAACGTTCGATGACATCCCATCGCCGACCGCTGGAACGCAGGACGGACCGGGAGCGGGCGGCAGTCCGGTCGGTACACGAGTCGGCGACGACCACGATCGCCACGGGCAGATCGACTGACGCCGCGGCCACCAGAATCGATCGCAGGCAGGCACCGATGCTCTCGGCCTCGTTGCGTGCGGGAACCCCGACGGCGATGCCGGTGATCATCGCCGGGTCGCCAGATCGACGCGAAAGTCGGCATCGACGTAACCACCGGTCAGCAACCACTGAGCATGGTCACGGACGGCTTCGTTGACGGTGTCGCCGCTGAGCACGTGCTCGGCCACCTGTCGGCGATAGTGGACGAGCACGAGCAGAGCTCCGGGTCGGGCGCGTTCGGCCGCCTGGTGCAGCACATCGGCCACGACCGGGCGGCCGAAGTAGTAGAGGATCTCGGAGAACACCAGCAGATCGAAGGTCCCGTCGGGCCACTCCTCGGGCAGCGCCCCAAGCTCGACGTTGACGCCGGCCATCCCCGTGCAGCGTCGACGAGTCACTGCCACGGCGCGGGGATGACGATCACGGGCCTCGACCCGGTCGCAGCGGTCGGCCAACCGACGGGTCAGCAGGCCGACACCGCATCCGGGTTCGAACGCTCGTTGATATCGCGGCCGGTCCAGCAACGCCACGGTGGCGTCGTATTTCCGCCGCTCGTAGAACCGCCCGGCATGATCCCATGGATCGTCCCGATCGGCCCAGGCTGCGTCGAAGTACTCGCCGGGCGTCGCCTCCGGGCCAGTCATGAAACTCGAATCCTTTCGATGGGCGTCACAAAGGCCGCCACCGTCGCGTCGTCGAGCACCGGCCCATCGGTGGACGGATCGGGTCCCATGGGGAGGATCTGGCTGCGAAACGCCCGCGCCGCAGTGACCTTGCGGCGATGAAGATCTGCACCCAGGTGAAGCACCCTGCCGAGGGGTCGACTTGCGGACGGATCGACTCGGGCCCATACCGCGTACTCCCACACGGCGCAGTCCAGGCGTGCGCCGACCGCCCGGCCGGCCCGGTAGATGGCCAGGTGATCAGGATGCACGTCGTGACGTGACGGCACGGCCAGCGTCGTGTGCTGCCGATCGATCGCACCGACGAGGACATCGGCCAAATAGCCGTCTTCCAGCCTGCTGAGAGCGCCGTCCTCGAGACCCAGCCGATGCACCGGGATGTCGACGAGATCGAGGACGGCGAGGGCGCATCGACGCTCATGGGCCCGGAGCAATCTGAGCTCGTCACGAGATACCGACTTGGACGCCGCGTGCGATCCTTCACCATCGGTGACCGCGACGATCTCGACAACGGCTCCGTGGTTACGGCTCCACGTCATCAGACCGGCGGCTCCGAACACCTCGTCGTCGGGATGCGGCGAGA
>JANMJD010000473.1:0-6557 GCA_031371195.1 Actinomycetes bacterium
ACTACTGTGCCTGGTCCCTCGGCGACGATCGTCGGAACTGTAGGTTGCTTGCCGTCGGTGTCGGCATCAGTCGGCGCGCCGTCCGGGTGCGCCCGATAATTCGGGAGCAACGGGTGGACGTAGTTGTAGTCGACGAGAACCCCCAACGCTTGCAGTACCTGAATCGTGTCACCCTCACTTTCGAGATTGACGTCGTCGAGCAGTGTGACGTTCCCGCCGGGCAAGTCGATGCCTGTTGTTGTTGGCGTCGCTGGTCCAGGAATCAAGGCCTGGATGACGGACGCAAACTCGGAGGGGTTCGGCCCGAAGTAGAGCAACTGGCCCTCGACGAACGACACCGGAACAGCGCTGAGGGTCGGGTTGCCCTCATCATGGAAGCACAAGTCCAACCTCGTGATCACCCCGTCGTCACGACCGAGGTGCCACTGTGGACTCGCGCTCACGGCATCATAAACTGTCGCGGATGTCGCAGCCGTGGCTGTGTCGGCTGTGTCGGCTGTGTCGGCTGTGTCGACCGTCGGGCCGGTGTCAGCGGTTCCTGTGGTGTCATTCGTCGTCGAACTGGTTGTCGTTGCGTCGGTGGTTTGTGGCGACGAACTCGACCCGCAACTGACGGCAACGAGCGTTGTGGCGATGAGCAAGGCGAGCACGCGATTCCTAGACACTGTGACTCCATTCGCAGGTTGCCCGCCAAAGAGGGATCAATTCGCTTGTTGATACGTGACTATGATTCTCCGTATTGCAGACGAGGGTGACGAGGCCGCGATCGGTGCACTTGAGCGCCTCGTCGACAGCGACCCCCAACGAGCGCTCCATGCGCTCAGCAGATTCCGAGACAACGCCCCGCCCAACGTAACGCGTGTTCGAGCCCTCAGAGCGCGCGCCCGCGCGGCGATGTTGTTGCGACGGCCGGAGGATGCGGTGACCGATCTTCGATCAGCGCTGAAGTTGTTGGAAGGCCTTGACAACTCCGGTGACATCGGGGTTGCCGTCACGATCAGCCTGGCGGCCGCGCTCGACTATTGCGGTCGGTCACCGGAAGCCATCGAATTGCTCCAACTGATGGATGATCCATCAGCATCTGAACTGCGGTCCCGTCGGGATGCCCAATTGGCGTTGTTACTGCATCGCTCCGGGAGAATCGACGAGGCCGAGGCTTTATGGGCCACAGCGCTCGATCACGATCAACTGGAGCCGGTGTTTCGAGCCGACGTGCTGAACAACCGAGGCGTAGCCCGTGGATATAGTGGACGCTTCGAATTGGCCCGGCTCGACTTTCTGACGGCGGAGTCGATCTATGAACTGCGCGATGTGCACCACGCGCAGGCCGATGTGCTTCAGAATCGAGGGTGGCTCGCCACTCAACTCGGCGATTTCCCCGAGGCACTCCGGCTGTTCGGCCGAGGCGACGCCATGTACGAGTCGATTGGCGAGCGTGCCGAGGCACGGTATCCCGACGAGTGCGAGGCGCTGATGGCAGTTGGTCTGTATACCGAGGCTGCGGCGCGAGCACAAGAGTCTGCTCGCGCTCTGGCGAGGAACAACGACGCCGCGGATGCGCTAGAGGTCTTCGTCCTCGCGGCAAGAGCATCTCTCGCCGGCGGGCGGTTCACCGATGCCAGGAAGTCCGCTGAACGAGCGGTCCACATGGCATCCGAGCAACGACGAACGGTTTGGCTCGTTCGCTCGCGCCTGTTGTTGGCACTCGTCGAGCTCGGCATCGCTCCGGGCGAGGTGTCGGTTGTCGGGGTGGGTCTTGTTGCCGAGGAGCTAGCGGAGGCCGGCATGCCGACCCAAGCGTTGACGGCTCGTCTCGAGGCCGGTCTCGTTGCCGCGAGACTGGGGTCGATCGACCTTGCCGAACAAATGACCCAGTCGTACCGTAGATCGAGGTTGTCAAGAATCCATCGCGCACACCTCGAAGCGATCGGTTCGATTGTGGCGTTACATCGCGGAGAACTCCGCCGGGCCTCGGTACTGGCCCGGCGTAGTGCCAGCGCGATCGACGATATGCGTGGGATGTTCCACGATCCAGAATTCCGGTTGAGATCGGCACAACAGGCGTGGGGATTGGCCGAGGTGTCCATCGACATCGCACGTCGCAGCGAGCGGGTGTGGAACGAGGTTCGCGCAGTCGAGCGATTCCGCGCCGTCTCGCTCCGGCTTCCTCCCGTGCGCCCAAGTCACGACTCCGAACTCGATCGTTGTCGGCGCGATCTGCGAGACCAGGTGTCTTGGATGCATTCCGCAGCGTCAGCGCACGAGATGGGTGATGCCATCACCGCGATTCGTCGCGCCGAGATCGAGGTGATGCGTCACAGTCGGCGCGCCGAGGCCGCCACCGGGCCCGGATTGCCGAGCCACCCGACCCTCCGCGAGATCCGTCGGGCGCTCGGCACGCGGGTTGGCGTCATGTATTGGGAACACCGCGGCGAACTCCACGCGGTGTGCATTGGGCGTCATCCGCTTCGCCGCCTGGACCTCGGCCCCGTTGTCGCGGTGGAGCGGGAAGCATCAGCGCTGACCCGAACCCTGGCCCGGATGCTGCTGGCGCTTGCGCAGGGAGGCTCGGATACACGTCTGGTCGCCCGGTTCGCCGAGGAGTCACATCGTCTCGAACGACTGCTCATTCACCCCCTTGAACTTGCTGAATCGCAGAACGACATCGTGATTTGGCCAACGGCGGCGATGCAGACCATTCCATGGGCTGGTATGCCCCGCTTGAGGAGGGCCAGTATCGTCGTTGCACCATCCCTCACGACTTGGCTCTCCAAGCAGCACCCGGTTGGGCTCCTGCGATCCGTGGTCGTCGTTGCCGGTCCTCGGCTTCCGTTTGCGGCGGTCGAAGTGCGGGCAATCGCCAATCAACATCCTCATCCGATGTGCACGGTGACGATGCCTCGCCGCATCGACGATGTGGTCGCTGCTTCGGCGGGGGCCGACATGGTTCATCTTGTGTGTCATGGCACGGTCAATCATGAGAACCAGCGGTTCTCATATGTGCAGCTGGAGGATGGACCTATGTATGTACATGATTTCGAGCGCTCAGTACCTGCCCCGAAGGTCATCGTACTCTCGACGTGTTCGTTAGCAGCCGGTACCCCTGTGGCCGGCAGCGAACTCTCGGGCGTTGTCCCATCGCTGCTCGCCACGAACGTCCGCAATGTGGTTGCTGCCTCGGTTCCCATACCCGACATGCCCGAAGCGATCGATTTGATGGCCGCATTCCATCGACGGATAGCTCAGGCTGACGAACCTGCGACGGCATTTGCGTCGGCGCGTCGAACGCTGGATGAGCCGACGAGGCCGATCGGCTGGGCTTTCAACGTCTACGGGGGTTGAGAGCGCCTGTTGCTGGCTCAGCCCGTGACCCACGGCAGAACAACACGCACATCGGCGGTGATCGTCAACCGCCACGGTTCGCCGGGCTGCGGGAAGCTGAAACGGCCGTGCTCGTCGTTCGCAATTGACACGCGGCGGGCCTTGGTTTCGAGGACAAGTCCGGCCAGGATCGGTGACCGGAGCGCTCCGTGGACCGGATCACCGGAATAGTCGATCTCGACCTCGTTGTCGCCGAACTCGCAGACCTCGACGGTCGATGGCGAGTGGCTGCGTACGTTCGCTTTCTCGTCGGCCACGATTCTCGCCAGATGCTCATCGGCATCGAACCAATCGAAACTCCCCACGGCGACATCCAGAAGGTCGGCTGGCGTCTCACCGGGATCGAACGCCTTGCTCAGCTCGTCGAGGAGTTGTTTGTCATCGAATTCGAATGGTTCGCTCATTGATCGCGCCTCGATTGCAGGTACCGCGTCAGGTCGGGGTCGGCGCGGAGCTTGTCGAGACAACGCTGTTTCGTTGGCCCGATCGCTCCGATCGGTCGACCCAGAATCTCGCTCACGTCTGCGTACGCCAGCGGCGGATCTTGCACTATGAGCAATCCGAGGAGTTCTCGACACTGCGCCGAGAGCCGGCCGAACGCACGTTTCAGCACGTCTCCAAGTTCTGCCTTGAGCAGGTTCTCGTCTGGCTCGGCCCAGTCGGTCGGTTGCCAGGCGGCATGCTCCCCGGCAATGCTCAGCGAATATCGATCCGCTTGACGAACGATGGTCAGGACTTCTCGACGCGCGGTCGTCGCCAACCAACCGGGCAGGTACTCGGGATCTTCTACCCGATGAAGGTGTTCCGCAAGTCTGAGCCACGTTGCACTGAAGGCATCCTTGCGAATCTCATCGTCTCGCGTGTGCATGTTCACCGTCTTCCATACGACTCTATGCAGACGGTCGACGAGTTGACTCCAGGCGTCGACTTCACCAGTTCGCGCCCGCTGCACGAGGTCGGTCAATGTCGGCGTGTCAACCGATGAACCCTCGATCATGACCCACAGCATATGCGATGACAGATCCTCGACTCTGAGAGCGCCGAATCGACGAATCGCCCTAGAGTCGTGGTATGGACAACGAATCGATCGATATCAACGTCGGCGATCTAGCCTCGTGGCCTGCCGATCAGCTGAGACGTGCTCATCGCCTGTTGGGTCTCTCGGTCGTTCGCCTGGAGGCAGAACGCGGGGTGGGCGAATCGGTCGATACCCGTCGACAGGAGGCCGAGTCCGTTGGACAGGAATTGCTCGATCGGGGATTGCTCTAGACACACCGGACCACGGGGGCGCCCGCCTCGCCCCCGGTGGTGGTTCAGCGGACCTCGAAGTACGGACCCTCGCCGAAGCCGGCGATGATCGTCTTGTTGCCGTTGATCGTGTGCGACAGCAAGGCAACGAGCTTGTAGACCAGTTGCTCGCCGGGCGGCGGCGGCGTCAGAACGTTCGCCGGGATGGTGAGCTTCGCCGTGTAGCTCTTGCCACCGTTCAACGGAACGGTCACGGATACGCCGAGATCACCTTCGTAGCCTTGACCGATCGACTCGACGTACAACTGGGCCGACCAGTCGCCGCCCACGAACGGCACGGCCGCGCCGCTGACCGTCCACTTGACCTCGACCTCGTAGTCAGTGGCCAACGCGAGAACCTGCGTCGGATCACCAGCGGCGTCGTGAATCTCCACGGTGTCGATGGTGCCGTCAAGCCCTGAATTGCTCGGGAAGTAGAATTTCGTTGACATTGTGGTGGCTCCTTTGCTTGTGGTGCAGGGCCTCATGCCTTGCACCGCACAGACGTCGAGTTGTCCTCGGGAATACATCAATTCGTAGTTCTCCCCGAAACGTGACCACACGGCTCGTGGGGTCCACCGGCTAGGTTCGATTCCTGATGACGAATGAACGTGCCATTGAACGGGTGGGAGTGGTCGGTTGCGGCCTCATGGGTTCCGGTATCGCCGAGGTCTGCGCCCGCGCCGGACTCGACGTGATCGTCCGTGAGATCAGTCCCGAGGCGGCCGAGGCCGGGCAGAAGCGGCTGACGACGTCACTCGACAGGGGCGTACGGTCCGGCAAGCTGACCGAGCAGTCCCGCGACGAGGCGATGGCGCGGCTCACCTTCACCACCGACCTGGGTGACTTCGCCGACCGTCAACTGGTGGTCGAGGCCGTCGTCGAGGACGAGGGCCTGAAGACCGAGGTGTTTTCGACGCTCGACAAGGTGGTCGTGGACGACACGGCCATCCTGGCCAGCAACACGTCGTCGATCCCGGTGATGAAGCTGGGCATCGCCACCGGTCGGCCCGAGCAGGTGATCGGTATCCACTTCTTCAACCCGGTCCCGGTCCTTCGTCTCGCCGAGTTGGTGACGAGCCTGCTGACGAGCCCCGAAACGGTCACGCGGGCGCAGGAGTTCGCCACCGATCAACTGGGCAAGCGCGTGATCCACAGCAAGGACCGCGCCGGTTTCGTGGTCAACGCCCTGCTCGTGCCCTACATCCTTTCCGCCATCCGGATGATGGAATCAGGCTTCGCCACGGCCGACGACATCGACACCGGCATGGTCGAGGGCTGCAACCATCCGATGGGACCGCTGCGACTGGCCGATCTGATCGGACTCGACACGATGGTCGCCGTGGCCACCAGCCTGTACGCCGAGTTCAAGGAACCGCTCTACGCCGCCCCGCCGCTGCTGTCCCGCATGGTCGAGGCTGGTCTGCTCGGTCGCAAGGCGGGCCGCGGCTTCTACGACTACCACGCGAAGTAGGTCCTGCATGTCAGACAGAGTGCTCGTTGCCAAGGTCGGCCTCGACGGTCACGACCGGGGGATCAAGGTCGTCGCCCGGACGTTGCGCGATGCCGGTTACGAGGTGATCTATACGGGCCTGTTCCAGACGCCCGAGAAGGTCGCGGCGGCGGCCGTCGACGAGGACGTCGATGCCGTCGGCCTGTCGATGCTGTCGGGGGCGCACATGACGCTGGCCCCCCTGGTGGTCGAGAAGCTTCGCGCTCGGGGCTCGGATATCCCGGTGATCGTCGGAGGCATCGTGCCCCCGCTCGACATCCCCAAGCTGCTCGAAGTGGGTGTGGCCGCGGTGCTCAGCCCGGGGGCGAGTTCCAATGACGTCGTAGAAGCGGTGCGCGCCGCGATTGCAGCATCGCGGGTTGATTCGAACTAACGT
>JANMJD010000352.1:0-16679 GCA_031371195.1 Actinomycetes bacterium
CCACCGAACGCGCCGCCGTTGGACACCAACTCGACGGTGACCGCGTCTCGCCCGACGTCGAGAATGGCGGCGATCTGGTTGCGGTCGTCCCACACCCCCTGCCCGCCGGAGTAGACGTGGAGCCGCCCGTCGTCGGTCGGCACGGCCAGCGTCGACTCCGGTTCCAGGAAGGCGTGCTCGATCCGCTGGGTCTTGAACGTCTCGGACACGACGAAGGCGCTCGACTCCAGCACTTCGGCCACGTCGCCGCGGCGGTACTCCGAGACGCTGAGCACGTTGTCGGCCGTGCCCCACACCGCCGGCTCGGCGTCCGTGGCCAGGGCGGCGTCGACATCGGTGATCGGCGGCAGGACGCCGTACGACACGTCGATGAGCTTCGCCGCGGAGCGCGCCTGCTCGCGGGTTTCGGCCACGACCATTGCCAGTACGTCGCCGGCGAACGAGGTGCGCTCACCGATGCCGATGAAGACCGGCCAGTCCTGATGGATGATTCCGACGCGGCGCTGCCCGGGTACGTCGGCGGCCGTGTAGACCGCCACGACACCTGGAGCCGTACGGGCCGCATCGGTCGAGATCCCCAACACGTCGGCGCGCGTATGGGCCGTGAGATGCAACGCGCCGTGGAGCATCCCGGGGACGCGCAGGTCGTCGACGTAGCCCCGGTCACCCAACGCCAGTTCGGCCGCCTCGTACTTCGGCCCGGGGGCACCGATGCCTCCGCTCGGGCGTACCGCTACGGCCGACCCGGCGGCGACACTCTCGATCGCGTCGAGCACCTTGACGTAGCCCGTACAGCGACAGAGGTGGGCGCCCAGATGGCGGCTCATCTCCTCACGAGTGAGCGCGGCACCCTTCTTGTCGACCTGGGCCTTGGCCCGCATGACGATGCCGGGAATGCAGAAGCCGCACTGCAATCCTCCGCATGCCGAGAACGCATCCGACCAGGTCAGGCGTTCGTCGGGGGGCAGCCCTTCGAGGGTCACGATCGAGCGCCCCCGTGCCTTGGCGATCGGATACTGGCACGAGATCTGCGCCTTGCCGTCGATCATCACGGTGCAGCATCCGCATTGCCCCGACGGTGAACAGCCGTCCTTCGGGCTGGTGACGTCGAGTTCCTCCCGCAACGCGGCCAGCAGGTGGGGATGGTCGGCTCGCACCGAAACCGGCGTGCCGTTGACGATCAGCGAGACGGTCATGTCGGCAGCACGACTCCGCGCTGCCCGGTGATCCTGGTGTACACCTCGGGACGGCGATAGCGGTCGAAGTCGAACAGCGTCTGCTTGTAGCGGGCACACCAGTCGAGATCGCAGCGGGCGACGATCAACTCGTCAGCGGTGGTCAGGGCCTGGGCGACGATCTGACCGCTGGGGGCGACGATCATCGACTGGCCGAGCGAGTCGACGCCCTCCTCCACCCCGCCCTTGGCCACGCCGACCACCCACGTGCCGTTTTGATAGGCGCCCGACTGCATCACCAGCGCGTTGTGGAACCCCTGGAGGATGTCCTGGCTCGGATCGGGCACGTAGTGGATCGGCGTGTTGTAGCCGCACAGAATCATCTCGACACCCTGCAGACCCATCTCCCGGTAGCTCTCGGGCCAGCGGCGGTCGTTGCAGATCATCATGCCGACGAGTCCTCCGAACGCCCGCCACACACCGAATCCATCGGGCGACGGGGTGAAGTAGTACCGCTCGGCGTGTTGGAACGGCCGATCGGGCTCATGGTGCTCGTGCCCGGGAATGTGCACCTTGCGGAATGTCGCCACGATCGAACCGTCGCGCTTGACCAGCGTCTGCACATTCCAACGGTGACCGTCCCCATCCAGCAGGGCGTAGCCCAGGCAGAATCCGATGCCTAGGCGGCGGGCCTCGTCGAACAGCGGCAGCGTTGCCTCGTTGGGCATCGATCGCTCGTAGAAGTGGTCGAACGTGGCGATGTCGTCGACGAACCAGCGAGGGAAGAACGTGGTCAACGCCAACTCGGGGTAGACGAGGAGCTCGACACCATGGTCCGCGGCCTGATGCAACAGGGCGATCAACCGCTCGACGACAGCGGCGCGCGGTTCGTCACGACCAATCGGGCCCAGCTGGGCTGCCCCGACCGTGATGATGCGACTCACCTGCGCTCCTTGAAATCGTCGACGGCCCTGTGCCCTCGTCTTTACAAATTGTAAGCGCGCGTCAACTCAGGGGAGGTGGCCGGCATGGGCGAGGGCCAGACGGACCAGGCGATCGTGGCCACTGGCCAATTCCCGCCGGACGTCCTCGCGACATACCTCATCGGGGGTCAGCCAGACCAGGTCGAGGGCCTGCTGGCTCGGTCGGCAATCGCCGACCACCGGAACCAGGTACGCCAGGCTGACCGCGTGCTGACGCGGGTCGTGCAATCCCGAGACCGTCGGATCGGGGAAATACTCGGCGACCGTGAATGGGGCGGGCGCCGGTGGGATCTGCGGAAGGGCGACCGGACCGAGATCCTTCTCGAGGTGGCGCAGGAGGGCATCGCGCAGCCGCTCGCCGAACAGCACCCGACCCGACACGACCGCCCGGTTGACCTCGCCGTCGGGCGTCATCCGCAGCAGCAGGCCGATGTGGGTCACCTGACCGAGTTCGTCGAGGCGCACCGGTACGGCCTCGACATACACGATCGGCACGCTGCCGCGGATCGTGTTCAGGTCATCGGCGGACAGCCATGCGGTGGTGGTTTGGGTCGATTCCGACACGGGGCTCCTCACTCTCTGGCAGAGATCTTGGCACCGATGCCACCCTCCGGTCAGATGCACCCTCGCCGAGGTGGGCGGGTGTCGGTCAGCGAGTGCGCTGGGTCACGGCCACAGCAGGGCCGCCGCGTGGCTCAGGCGCTCGCCGTACGGCGCTCCACCTGCGCTGCGCTCGATCGCTTCGGGAGGCACAGGGCGGCTGAACAGATAGCCCTGAGCCCGTCGGCAACCAAGGCTGCGCAGGGCGTGGAACTGATGCACGTTCTCGACACCCTCGGCGACCGCATCGAGCCCCATCGACTCGGCCATCGCCAGGATCGTGCGCACCAACGAGCGGGCGTTGTCGTCATCGGCGACGTGGGCGACGAACGACTGGTCGATCTTGATCCGTTGCAGCGGGAAGCGGCGCAGCAGGCTGAGCGACGAGTAGCCGGTGCCGAAGTCGTCCATGCTGAGATGCAGGCCGGTCGCCCGCAGTCGATGGAACATCTCCGCAGCCTGATCCGGGTCGGTGATCATCACGCTTTCGGTGACCTCCAACCAGAGTTGATCAGCCGGTACCCCGGAGCGCCGCAGGGCCTCTTGAACGAGCGAGGAGAAGCTCGGATCCCGAAGCTGGCGAGGCGAGACGTTGACCGAGATCGATGCCGTCGGTCCGCACACCCCGGTGTCGATCCACATGCGTAGTTGGGTCAACGCTTCGAGCAACGCCCAGCCACCGAGTCCGACGATGAGGCCGGTCTCCTCGGCGATCGGGATGAACTCGGTCGGCGAGACCATCGTGCCGTCGGGAAGCTTCCAACGCATCAGCGCCTCGAAGCCGACCAGCCCGCCCGTCTCCAGGTCGACGATGGGTTGGTACACCAGTGCGATCTGGCGCCGCTCCAGGGCACGGTGCAGGCCGGACTCGCGCCGCAGCCGTTGGGCGACCCGTTGATGCATCGAGTCGTCGAACAGGGCGACGCAGTTGCGCCCGGATTCCTTGGCGCGGTACATCGCCGTATCGGCGTTGCGCAGCAACTCGTCGGCGTTCGGCTGGCCCCCGATATCGGGGATCGCCACGCCGACGGAGGCCGACACGTACATGTCGCCGGCCGTCTTGGTCTTGAGGGGCTCGCGAAACGACGCCAACACCCGATCGGCCAGCGTGAGCGCGTCCTCGGGGCCGTGTACGTCCGCGCCGATGGCGATGAACTCGTCGCCCGAACTCCGCCCCAGGCTGATCTCGGCCGGCAGCGTGGCCCGCAGGCGTCGGGCGATGACCCGCAGGATCTCGTCGCCCGCGGCGTGGCCAAGGCTGTCGTTGATGATCTTGAACCGATCGATGTCGATGAACAGCACGGCCGGACGTGTCTGGCGTCGCCATGCGTCGTGCAGCGCGGCAGTGAGTTGTTCGTGGACGAGTTGGCGATTCGGCAGGCCGGTGAGCATGTCGTGCTGAGCGTTGACGAGCAGGCGCTCCTGGGCCGAGGCGTTCGAGCGTACCGCCTCGTAGATGCGTGAACTGACGGCGGCGATCATCGAGACAGCCGACACGAATCGCACGATGCGATCGGTCCCCGAGACGGTGTTCTCGCCGGCGAGGATGATCGCCGGAACGAGCATCGAGATGCTCGTCAGGAAGATCCGCCCGGCCGGACCGCGCGATGGGCCGACCGGAAGCTTTTCGTCCAGCGATCGAACGCTCGGGTGCACGAAGACCATGCCGGCGACCAGGCATGCGCTCATCTGGAACGCGTCGAACCACCGGGCGCCACTCGAGATGTGCCCGGCGGCGATGGCGGCGTAGCCGATGTCGCGGGCGAGGATCAGCACGCTGGCGACCACGACCAGCCAGACCGCCGCCGTTCGAAAGGTGTCGGCCAGCAACAGCATCACCAGCAGGAATACGAGTACCACGCCGAGCGGCTGCGACAGGCCGTGGACCAGGGTCGTGGCCGCCGCCTCGTTCGAGTTGTCGAGGGCCGGGCGGATCATCGTCACCCACGACACGAGCCAGGCGCCGATGGCGACGATGGTGGCGTCGCCGATCAGGCCCCACAGATCGCGGCCATGGCGGGATCGCACGATCGTCACCAGACAGGCGATGAAGGCCAGATGGCCGAGCAACTCGGGGAGTTCGACGAGCACGTCGACGAGGTTGCCGTGCTCGGACCGGGGCCATGCCCTGGTCAGGACGGCGGCGGCGAAGAAGCACAGCGCGGTGGCGGTCATCGTCGTCCGCAGCGGGGCCCCCACCCGATGACGACGAGCACCGATCCAGACCAGCGGGAACATCGCGATCGGCGCACCGAGATAGGCTGCGACGCGGATGCGCTCGTTGGTGCCAACCAGCTCAAGCAGCACAAGTACGGCGCCGATCGCCGGGACGAATTGATCGAACGCGCGATAAGAACCTGATGCCGCCGAAGTCAGCGGTCGCACAGTCCGTCCCTGAATGAGCATGATCTCCTCTAGTGAGATTAAACAGCGCACGCAGTGTGTCCGATCAGGCACCAATTGACCATATGAAATCGACCAAATGGGCTTCTATACCTACAAGTAGCTTGGTCTGGCGATCAAGAAGCGGTCGATATGTCACGGATGGTGATTCGTGCCTGTCGGAATGGGACTATCGGTGCTGAGGCGCGATCGAGTCATGGCATTTCGGCGAGTGTTTGAGCGTCACCGGGAGTGATCGGGGTGGGAGAACCGCCGTCGAGTGGGTACCTGGCGGTCGACTTGGCACGACGGCGACCCCCCAATGATCGCGAGTTGCACGGCCGGCGACCGCTACCGTGGGGGCGTGTTTGAAAGCTGCAAGGGAACTGCATGACCTCCACGCCGACAGGCGTGCGCGTTGTCGCCGCGAACCATCTGATGGCCCGGCTCCTCGGTCATCGCGATGAGCACCTTCGGCGGATCGAAGCCGCCTTTCCGGCGGCCCGGATCCAGGTGCGCGGCAACGAGATCTCCATCGACGGGGCGCAGTCCGACGAGGCGGGTCGACTTTTCGAAGAACTCATCGCCCTGCTCGAGCACGGTCACGATCTCGACGATCGCAGCCTGGAGCGCTCGATCGACATGCTGCGCGCCGACGAGCGGCCGAGCAAGGTGCTCACCGACGAGGTGATGAAGGGCGCCAAAGGCCGGGCCATCCGACCGAAGACCGCCGGGCAGAAGCGCTACATCGACGCCATTCGTCAAAACGTGATCACCTACGGCCTCGGGCCGGCCGGGACGGGCAAGAGCTGGTTGGCAGTGGCGATGGCGGTGCAGGCCCTGCACGCCAAGCAGGTGCAGCGCATCATCCTCACCCGCCCGGCGGTCGAAGCCGGGGAACGGCTCGGCTTCCTGCCGGGCGACCTGATGGCCAAGATCGATCCATATCTGCGGCCGTTGTACGACGCCCTCTACGACATGCTCGAACCCGAGGCCACCCAAAAGCTGATCGAGCGTCAGACCATCGAAGTCGCCCCACTGGCCTTCATGCGGGGGCGCACGCTGAACAACAGCTTCATCATCCTCGACGAGGCCCAGAACACCACGCCGGAGCAGATGAAGATGTTCCTCACCCGTATCGGCTTCGGGTCGCGGGTCGTGGTCACCGGCGACATGACGCAGGTGGATGTACCGGGTGGTCGGAGCGGGCTGATCGCGCTGGAGCCGATTCTGGCCGGCATCGAGGGGCTGACCTTCGTACATCTCTCGTCGAACGACGTCGTGCGACACCGGATCGTGGCCGACATCGTCGCTGCGTACGAACGCGTCGGCGGAGCACCGCCGATCGAGCCGCGGGGCGGTCGGCAAGGTGGCTGAGCTCGGACCGCCAAGATCGGCGAAACATCGACGGATCGGTGGGGACGGGGTGCCCGAGGTGTTCTGCGCGGATGAGCAGTCCGACGTTCCGATCGATGTCGAGAGATGGTCGGCGCTCGCCGAGGCGGTGTTGCTTGCCGAGGGTGTGCGCGGCGCAGCCGAACTGTCGGTGATGTTCGTCACCGAGACGGCGATCTCCGAGCTCAACGAGTCGTTCATGGGCTCCTCGGGTCCCACCGATGTCCTGGCATTCCCGATCGATGGTCCCAACGGAGTGGGCGTGGAGATCGAGGTCATTGCCGGTCCGCCGGCCGGCGGGCGAGGCCCCGACCGACCGCCGATCGATATCGGCGACCTGCCGCTGCTGCTCGGCGACGTTGTCGTCTGCCCGGCGGTCGCCGCTCGCCAGGCGTCCACCCACGCCGGGACGGTCGACGACGAACTGGCGCTGCTGATCGTCCACGGTGTGCTGCATGTCCTGGGTCACGACCACGCCGACGACGAGGAGGCCGTGGCGATGCGCCGCCGCGAGCTGGAGTTGTTGGAACAGTTGTTCTGGAGCGGTCCGGCCCCGGCCGACTTCCGTCAGGAGCACAACGACTGATGTTCGCAGCCCAAACGTCTGCGTCCTCGTCTTCATCCGGATCGGCCAATGCCCTGCTGATCGCCGTGATCATCGTTTTGTTGATCGTGCTGGTGTTCCTGGCCGTTGCCGAGATGTCGCTGTCGCGGATGACCAAGCCGAAGGCGGCCGCGCTGCTCGACAAGGGCCACAAGTCGGGACGATCGCTGGTCAAGCTGGTCGCCAACCCCGAGCGCTGGGTCAACTCGGTGCTGCTGACGACCAACATCTGCCAGACGGTGCAGGCCACGCTCACCGGCATCGTCGCCAAGCCCTACGGCACCCTCGGAGTCGTGGCCGGTGTGGCACTCAACGTCGTGGTGTTCTACGTGCTGGCCGAGGCCATGCCCAAGACCTATGCATTGCTCTATCCCGAGCGGGCTGCGTTATTCACCGCTCGCCCGACGCTGGCGCTCGCCTCGTTCCCACCCCTGCGGCTGATCTCCAAGGGGCTGATCAAGCTGACCAACGTCATCATGCCGGGCAAGGGTCTGGAGAAGGGCCCCTTCGTCTCCGAACAGGAGCTGCTGGGCATCGTCGAGGCGGCGGCCGAGGACGAGGTCATCGAGCACGAGGAGCGTCGGCTGATCGAGTCGATCATCGAGTTCGGTGACACCGTGGCCCGCGAGGTGATGGTGCCGCGTCCCGACATGGTGGTCATCGAGGCCGGGGTGACCGTGTCACAGGCCCTCGACGTGGCCATCGAGCACGGTTTCAGCCGTCTACCACTGCTTGACGCCGACGAGGACGACGTGGTGGGCCTGCTGTATCTGAAAGATCTCATCTCGGCCGAACGGGCCGGGCGCGGCGCGTCATCGGCGATCGACATCGTCAGATCCGTTCGGTTCATCCCCGAGAACAAGGCTGTCGCCCGGCTGATGCGCGAGATGCAGGCCGAGAAGTTCCATCTGGCCATCGTCGCCAACGAGTACGGCGGGGTCGCCGGTCTGATCACGTTGGAGGACTGCCTCGAAGAACTGGTCGGTGAGATCGTCGATGAATACGACACAGAGGAAGACGAGGTGCAGCGTCAACCCGACGGCGACTACCTGGTCGAAGGCGGCACGTCGGTCAGCGACATCAACGAACTGCTCGAAATTCAACTGCCCGACGAGGACTGGGACACGATCGGCGGCTTCGTGTTCGGTACCCTCGGCCATGTCCCCTCACCGGGGGAGACCATCGACCGCGATGGTTGGCGGTTCAAGGTGGAGCAGATCGACGGCCGACGCATCCGTCGGCTGCGGATCTCGGTGCTCTCGGGGGACGGCAACGCCCACAGCCATGGACCCCACGACCCGGCCCTCGGCGCCCGATGAGGTGCTCGCTCGTCGCCCTGGCCGGTCGTCCCAACGCGGGGAAGTCCACCCTGCTCAACTACCTCTGCGGCCATAAGATCTCGATCGTCTCCGACAAGCCGCAGACCACACGGTTCGCGGTGCGAGGTGTACGCACCGAGGGCCAGACCCAGCTGGTCTTCGTCGACACGCCCGGGCTGCACAAGCCGGTGACAGCCCTGGGCGAGAGCGTCAACTCCAGCGCACTTGGCGCCTTGGAGGATGTCGATGCGGTGTGCATGGTGCTCGACGCCACCGCCTCGTTCGGGTCGGGCGATCGCTGGGTCGCCGAGCAACTGCCGGCCGCCGCATCGGGCAAGGTGGTCGTCGTCGTCAACAAGGTCGACATCGCCAGCCGGGAGCAGGTGCTCAAGATGCTCAGCGTCGTCGGCGAACTCGGAGCGTCGGCGTACTTCCCCGTGTCGGCCAAGACCGGGGCGGGGCTCGACGTGCTGCTGCGACACCTCCTGGATGCCGCGCCCGAGGGGCCGTGGCTGTTCCCCGACGACATGGTCACCGACCTTCCCGAAGACGTTTGGATGGCCGAACTCGTTCGCGAACAACTGCTCCTGGTGACTCGTGACGAACTCCCGTATTCGATCGCCACCCGGGTGACCGAGAACGACGGTCGGCGAGTCCGTGTCGAGATCATCGTCGAACGCGAAAGCCAGAAGGGCATGGTCATCGGCAAGGGCGGAGCGATCCTCAAGGATGTGGGGACCCGAGCCCGGGCCCATCTGCCCGAAGGGACCTTTCTCGAGTTGGTGGTAAAGGTCGACAAGGATTGGCAACGCCGCGCCGACCGGGTCTCCCGCCTGGGCTACTGACGCCGATCATCCGGCCCGTGCGACGGCCGGCGGTTCACACGTCCACCAGATCGGCGTAGTCCTCGTAGTGGACCGCATCACCGGCGTTGGTGAGAGTGACGCCGTCCCCCTTGACCACCTGGATCGGGGCCTTGTCGACGTAGAAGACGACTCCCCCGATGCGATCGACGTTGACGAGGCTCAGCACGATCTGGCCGAAGGCCAGTGGGGCCTCGTCGCCGAACGACGCAACGAGATCGGCCGGCAGCGTGACCTCGGCGACGCCGTCCTTGCGCAGCACCTGGATCGGCAGATCGGTGTCGGGAACCTCGGCCCCGTCGGTCTGGGCGACGATCGGCAGCAACTTCGTGCGCAGGCCCTCGGGTGGCCCGGCGAGAAGCTTGCGGATGACGACCTCGGGCTGCACCGGCGAAACGAGTTCCTGCGTGGTCTTGGCCAGGCGGGCCCCGAGTACGAAGTACAGATCGACCGGTTCGGTCTGCGGCCCGGCCGTCGTCGTGGTCGTGCTCTCGGCCACCGGTGCCGTCGTGGTCGGCGCGATAGTCGTGGTGGTCTCCTTGACGGTCGTGGTCGCAGCGAGCGTTGTCGGTGGTGCGATGGTCGTGGTCTCGGCCAACCCGAAATCGACGTCGGCCTCCCTGATCTCCTGGACGGAGCTGTCGCCGGGCACACTGCACGCCGCCACGATGGCGACGACCGCCAGCCCGCTGATGATCACCGGCATGACTCGTCTCATTTGCCGACCACCGGAAAGCTGACGACGAAGCGGGAGCCGCCGCCGGGGCGATCCTCCACCCAGGCCGACCCGCCGTGGGCCCGGGCGTGCTCCGACACGAGGGCGAGCCCGAGACCGGTACCGATGCGCTGGCGGGCCGCCGTACCACGAGCGAAGCGCTCGAAGATGCGGGTCCGCTCGCTGATCGCCACACCCGGCCCTGCGTCCTCGACGACGAGGCGGAGCAGGGCGCCGTGCTCGTCGGTCCCCGACTCGATGGCGATGCGGGTCGGCCCCCCGCCGTGCTGCTTGGCGTTGTCGAGCAGATTGGCGACGATGCGCTCCAGGCGGCGTTTGTCGACCTGGATCGGACGATGACCGCCGGACGAGACGACGATCGGCACGTCGGCGAACCCGTATCGCTTGGCGACGCGGCCCACGACGTCGGAGAGCACGAGTTCCTCGCGGTGCAGGTCGGGTGTGCCGGCATCGAGCCGGGACAGCTCAAGCAGGTCGAGCACCAATTGGTCGAACCGGCGAACCTGGTTCACGACGACGTCGAGCGCCTGCTGGCTGCGTTCGGGGAGGTCGGCCCGCCGGGCATCGAGCACCTCGATGCCCGCGGTCAGCGCCGTGATGGGGGAGCGGAGCTCGTGGCTGACATCAGAGGCGAACCGGGTCTCGCGCTGGATGCGGGCCTGGATGGCGTCGGCCATGTCGTTGAACGAGCTGGCGAGCCGGTCGAGATCGGGGTCGGGCTCGGGGGGCAGCCGGATGTTCAAGCTGCCCGACGCCAGCTCAGCCGCCGCGTCGGCCACACGGGCCACCGGACGAAGCAGGCGACGGCTCGCCCACCAGCCGATTCCGGCGGCCGCCAGTGTGGTGACGACGGAACCGATCGCCAACGAGGTGCCGATGAAGCCCAGGGTCTTCTGCACCGTGTCGAGCGGAAAACCCTCGAAATAGCGGGCATCGAGGGAGGCGATCGTGACCCCGACGATCAGATACGGCACCCCGGTCACGGTCTGGTACTGCACCCCGGCCGCCACCTTGTTCTCGATCAATCGGCTGGCGAGGTCGACCGGAAGGTTCTTGTCGGTGTACCGCAACGAGGCGGTCGACGTGGGGGTGTTCTTGGATCCGGTGAGGAGCACGGCGAACCCGAGCTTTCCGTCGGTCGACACCTTCTTGATCGCCTCGCCCGGGGTCAGTTTGTTGGCCAGGTTGTCGCGCATGTCGCGGGCGTTGCTGAACGTCTGGCTGACCGCGGCATTACGGCGCTGATCGAGCAGGTAGTTGCGGGCCACCGCGTAGGTGAGGGCCGACAGGCCGAGCGATAGCACCAAGCCGGCGATCGAGAAGAAGATCGTCACCCGGGTGCGTAGACCGACGAGGCGACGGGTTCGCCGGCGGTCACGTCGAAGGGGCACACTCACAGCATGGCTCACCGGGAACCCCTCGGGGCGGTCAATCGCAAGAACCCCAGGGCAGACTTGCCGGACGATCTTCACGCTGTCCGGTGAGGCGCCAGGGGGAGGAAGGCACCTCACCGGGGCAGCGTGAACACTGGTAATGATGGTCGGTGTTTGTGACGGGCCAACGCTCGGATTGCGCGCTTTAGGTAACAATTCCACGGAACTGAGGTCAACGGGTGCACTCGCTGCTGTTCATCGAGGACGACGATCATATTCGTCTGGCATTGCGTTTGGCCCTCGAAGACGAGGGCTACGACGTACGTGAGTCTCCCGATGGTCGCAGCGGTCTGGCCGCCTTCGAATCGAAGGAGCCCGACCTCGTACTGCTCGACCTGCGGTTGCCCGACCTGTCCGGCTTCGAGGTGTGCCGGGCGATCCGCGCCAAATCGATCGTACCGATCATCATCGTCACGGCCCAGACCGATACATATGACATGGTCGCCGGGCTGGAGGCCGGAGCGGATGACTATGTGACCAAGCCGGTCGTGCCCAAGGAGCTGGCGGCCCGCATCCGAGCCCACCTTCGCCGCGTGCGGTTGCACGAACTCGTGCCGACTGCGGCGGCCAAGTCGCAGATGTTCGGCGACATCGAGCTGCGGCGCGAGCAGGGCATCGTACTCAAGGCCGGGGCCGAGCTGAGTCTGACGAAGACCGAGTTCAACCTGCTCTGCGAGTTCGCCGACCATGCCGGCATGGTGTTGTCGCGCGACCAGCTCCTCGAGCGGGTCTGGGGTTACGAGTACCTGGGTGACAGCCGCCTGGTCGATGCCCACGTACGCCGGCTGCGCGTGAAGGTCGAGGAATCGCCCGAGGATCCCCGCCTGATCATCACGGTGCGAGGCATCGGCTACCGCCTGCAGGTGTAGTGCGCCGACGCCCACCGGGGAGCGCTAAGCACGCCACGACGGCGGGCGGCGTTCGAGGAAGGCTCGCATGCCCTCCTGGCCTTCGGGCCCGGCGAAGAGTTCGTCGGAGAGCGCCTGGAGTTCGGCGTACGACCCCGTCGCCGGTGCACTGCGCAGCAGGCGCTTGGTGGCGGCCACCGCCCCCGGAGCGCCCTGCAGCACCCCGTCGACCAAGGTCTGTACGGCGGCGGCCACGTCGTCGGCGACGTGGGTGACGAGACCGATGGCGCGCGCCATGGGGGCGTCGAACGGCTCGCCGGTGAGCAACGCCCCGGCGACCGCCGACCATGGCACGCGACGCAGCACCGGGCGGGAGATGACTGCCGGCGCGACGCCGATGCGGACCTCGCTGAACGCGAAGGTCACCTCCGGTCGCACCACGATCAGATCGCAGGCGGCCATCAGACCGACGCCGCCGGCTCGCACGGCTCCCTCGACGGCGGCGATCGTGACCGCGTCCATCGATTCGAGGCGCTCGAGCGCCTCCACGAATGCCCCCGACGTGGTCGCCGCGGCCTCGGGCGAGGCGTTCGCCCGCTCACGGAGATCCATCCCGGCGCAGAACGCCGGGCCTTCGTGCCTGATCACGACGACCCGCACATCGGGCTGCGCGGCCTGGTCGAGCGCAGCGTGCAGCTCGGCGAGCAGGCGGCGGGACAGCGCGTTGCGGTTGGCGGCGGAGTCGAGCGTCACGGTGGCAACGCCATCGGCGACGGTCGCGGTGACGAGCGGCTCGAGATCGGGAGTGTTCACATCGTCCGACAGTACCGGCGCGCCGACCCTCGATCAGGCGGGCGTGCCGGTGATCTCGCGCAGGAAGGCCTCGGCCTCGGCCCGGTGGCGGGTGCGGCGCATCGCCGGAAGGGAGCGCACGATGTCCCACCGGTAGTTGGCCGTACCGAGCCGCTTGTCGAACACGGCCACGACGCCCTTGTCGGTCGTCGAACGGATCAGGCGCCCGGCCGCCTGGGCGAGGAGCATCGCCGCCCGGGGCACGTCGATGGTCGAGAAGGCTGCGGCTCCGAGTTGCTCGCGTCGGGCCGAGAGCAGCGGATCGTCGGGTCGAGGGAATGGGATCTTGTCGATCGTCACCAACGAGAGCGTGCGTCCGGGAATGTCGACACCCTGGAAGAACCCGGCGGTGGCGAACAGGCACGATGTCTCGTCGCCGCTGAACTCGCGTACCAGTGCCCCCTTGGGCAGTTCACGCTGGGTGATCACCCGTACGGGCAACTTGTCCCGCAGCGCCTCGGCCGCCGCGTCCATCGCCTTGTAGCTCGTGAAGAGGGCCAACGTCCGACCGCCGGCCGCCCGGATCAGCGCCTCCAGCTCGGTATGCGTGGCCGCGGCGAACCCGGGGTGGCGGGGGTCGGGCAGGTGCATGGCGCAATAGATCAACCCGTTCGCGCCGAGATCGAATGGACTGTCGACGCTGAGCTCGTCGACCGTTCCGTCCGGGAGGCCGACACGTTTGGCCAGGTGGAGCGGGATGGTCGCGCTCGTCAGGATCGCCGTGCGTTTGGCCCACACCCCGTCGTTGAGCGTGGGTCCGACGTCGAGCGGGGCGATCTCCAATCGGGGATGCTCGGGCGATCCGGCGACGTAGGCGACATACGACGAGCCGTAGCCGACAGCCTGGTCGATGTGTTCGATCAGGCGCCCCGAGAGCTGCTGGCCGCGCAGCACGCGTTGCTTGGCATCGTCGTTGGTCGTCTGGATCGCCCTCAGGGCCTCCATCGCTCCTTCCAGATGGCGGCGGGACTTGACCAGCGTGTCGACGACGACATCCGGCAACGGGTGGGCGAGGCGCTGCCCGAGCAGCGGTGCCAGGGTGGTGCGCAAGGCCGAGGAGTCGTCGGCGACAGAGGCGACGAGCAGCGGGTCGGCGATGATCTTGCGCAACGCCGCAGCCGCTCGAACGTACCGGTTGGTGCCGATCGAGATGCCGACGGTGTCGGACATCACGTCCTCGAGCTGATGAGCCTCGTCGACGATGACGATGTCGTGCTCGGGCAGCCAGGTGCCGTTCATGGCCACGTCGAGCCCGTACAGGTGGGTGTTGACGACCAGGATGTCGGCCGCTGCGGCGCGTCGCTTGGCCAGCTCGGCGAAGCAGGCCTCGCCCATCGGGCAGGCCGTGGCGCCCGGGCACTCGTCCGACGACACACTGACGGCCTGCCACGCCCGGTCGCTCGGAGCCCAGTCGAGTTCTGCCGCATCGCCCGTGGCAGAGGTCGCCGCCCACGAGGCCAGCTTCTTCACCTCGACCCGGATCGAGGTCGTCAGTTCCTCGAGTTCGAGTTGACCCTCCTGGGTGGACTGTACCTCGCGCAGCCGCTGGAGACACAGATAGTTGGAACGGCCCTTCAACACCGCAAACGAGAGGTCCTGGCCGAGATGCCGGGCGAGGAAGGGCAGATCCTTGCCGGCGAGTTGGTCCTGCAGCGCCTTGGTGGCGGTGGTGACGACCACTCGTCGACCGCTGAGCGCCGCAGGCACCAGGTAGCCGAGTGACTTTCCGACTCCGGTCGGTGCTTCGACGATCAAGTGGCGACGGGACTCCAGCGCGGCGGCGACGCCGGCGACCATCGCTCGCTGACCCGGGCGGTCCTCGGCACCGGGCAATGCGGCGGTGATTCGCCCGGCGGCGAGGACCACTTCGTCGGGCGTCATCGGTTCGCGACCCTACCGGGGGTACTGTCGGTCGGCGTGAGTGACTGGAAGTCGGGAATCGATCCGAAGAAGATCCCGGCGCATGTCGCCTGTGTCATGGATGGCAACGGGCGGTGGGCGCAACGGCGGGGACTGAAACGTACCGAGGGGCATGCCGCCGGTGAGGAAGCGTTGTGGGACGTGGTCGAAGGCGCACTCGATCTGGGCGTCAAGTGGCTGACCGTCTACGCATTCTCCACCGAGAACTGGAAGCGGCCGATCGACGAGGTCCGCTTCCTGATGAACTTCAACCGCGAGATTCTCACCCGTCGTCGCGGCGTCTTGCACCAGCAGGGTGTCCGCATCAGGTTCGCCGGTCGGCGGGACTGGCGGGTGCCGCGCAAACTGATTCGTGAGCAGGACGAATCGATGGAACTCACCAAGGGCAATCGCACGATGACCCTGACGTTCGCCTTCAACTACGGCGGGCGCGCCGAGATCCTCGATGCCGTTCGCCGGATGGTCGCCGACGGGGCCAAGGCCGACGACATCAACGAGAAGAACCTGCGCAAGTACTTCTATTACCCGGATATGCCCGACCCCGATCTGGTGGTTCGCACGAGCGGGGAGTTCCGCATCTCGAATTTCCTGTTGTGGGAGCTCGCCTATTCGGAGCTGGTCTTCACGCCGACCCTATGGCCCGATTTTCGCAAGGAAGATCTGGCCGCGGCGATCTGCGAGTTCCAGGAGCGAAACCGGCGGTTCGGCGGCATCGACACGTGACACCGGCTCGGCGACCGTGAGCCTGTATCGCGACACCGGCGTGGTGCTGCGCACATACAAGCTGGGCGAGGCCGACCGGATCGTCGTCATCATGACCGCCGAGCACGGCAAGGTGCGGGCCGTGGCCAAGGGCGTGCGCAAGACCAAAAGCCGCTTCGGTGGTCGCCTGGAACCGCTGAACCACGTCAGCCTGCTGCTGTACGAGGGTCGCGAACTCGACATCGTCAGCCAGGCCGAATCGATCGACTCCCGTGCCCCGCTGCTCGAAGACCTCGACGCCCTCACCCAGGGGATTGCCCTGCTCGAGGCCGTCGATCAGATGAGCCTCGACCGAGAACCGGCCCCGCACCTGTACCGCATGCTGGTCGGCGCCCTGCGCACTCTCGAGGCGCGTCCGTCGCCCCTCGTGGTGCCCGCGTTCTTCTGGAAGGTGTTGGCCAATGAGGGTGTGCGCCCGCAACTCGACGCCTGCGTGAGTTGTGACTCACCCGATGATCTGGTCGCCTTCGACCTCGGCGAGGGCGGGGTACTGTGCCGCAACTGTCGTCGAGGAACGGCGATCTCGCCCGAGGCGCTGCGACTCATGCGTCTCATCCTCGGAGGAGGACTGAACAGCGCGCTCGACGAACCCGTCGGCCCGGCGGTGTCGGAAGTCGCCCACCATGCCACCACGGCGTTGGAGCACCAC
Source organism: Actinomycetes bacterium (assembly GCA_031371195.1). Classification (GTDB taxonomy): domain Bacteria; phylum Actinomycetota; class Acidimicrobiia; order Acidimicrobiales; family Ilumatobacteraceae; genus JANMJD01. The sequence continues at coordinate 16,522 of JANMJD010000352.1, forward strand.
CTCGAGCGGCGACTCCGAGCTGTGGCGATGTTCGAGAAGAGCTGAGCGAGTCGAGAGGTCTTCGGTTGAGTCGTGTGGCGCCGCGTCTAGTCTGTGGCGCCCGTGGGAGGGGATTGATGAGTAGTCCAACATTCGTCGTGGTCGGTATCGACAACGGC
>JANMJD010000012.1:0-2832 GCA_031371195.1 Actinomycetes bacterium
CAGGCATCCTTCACGCTCGAGGGTTACGCGGACCTCGTCGAGCCCACTTCCGAGGAACTGGCAGCGGCTCGCGCCTGGTTGCCGGATGCCCTTCCCTCCGAAATCAAAGTGGAAATGGAAGGCGCGATCGCAGACCTCGAAGCGATCGACGAGCGGCCGAGCGCCTTGTACATGCGCTTCTCGCGCGACGCGCAGGCTACATACGACGCCGTAGCCGCCGTCGACGGCATGGCTGGGGTCGTCAATCCCACGCCGGAGCAGGTGTTGACGCTGGTTGTGAAATTGAACGTGGAAAGCAACGATCGAGTCCCAATCGCGTTGGCGGCCACGGTCGCAGCCCTGTTCGTGGCGCTCGCCAGCTATCTGCTGTTCGCTTCCGTGCGCGCCCGCCGCTTTGAGTTGGCGGTGATGCGCTCCCTCGGAATGTCGACAAGCGGCATCCGCGGTTCAGTGGCGGCGCAGGCGACCGCCACTGCCTTGATTTCGCTGACCGTGGCGATTCCCTCAGGTGTCGTCATCGGTCGCTGGGCCTGGTTGGCCTACGCCAGCGACCTCGGGGTTCAACCGGTATCGGTCATTCCGTGGTCGACGCTCGCGATCGTCGCCGTCGTCGTCATCGTCTTCGCCGATCTCGTAGCCCTCTCCCTCGGGTGGCTGGCTACCAAACGCTCGCCCGGGCCCGATCTGCGGTCAGAGTGAGGAGTCGCCCAAGGAGATCAGCCGACCCGACTCGTCGATCTCCTCGCCGGTGCTGTGAAAATTGACCGCCGACGGGCGCGTGCCGAAAACACGCCGACAGCTTCGGACATGTGGTGAACGTCTTCGTTACTTGGGCGTGCAGTCCTCGAATGTTCCGGGCGAAATCTGGGCGTCGTCGATCAGCAGAACTCCACTGATTCGCACCACCGTGAAGTCGTCGCGCTCCGCGCGGCATACCGGCGAGCCGGGCTTGATCAATTCAGGCACCATCTGGTACTTCAGCGGCAACTCGACCACCGCACGCGTGGGCGTTGGTGTCCCAACCAACTTCGCCGCGCCCGTGACGTCGACCGTTTTGACGCTCCTCCAGAATGTCCTGAACCCTTCGATGCCGTTCGTAAATTTCGCTGCATTGGCATCGCTGAACATGGTCCACGCTTGGTCGGTGGTTGCCGCGTTGTTGCCGGTCTGGAGGTAAGCGGTGACGAGCGCAGCCGCCTCCTCGACCGTCATCGATGCCGGGGCTGGGGCTGGGGCGGGGGCCGACGTTGGGGCGATCGTCGGTGCAGCGGTCGGCGCGATGGCTGGCTGGGTCACTCGCGTGACCGTTGCCGTAGTGGTGGGAACGGTTGGCGGTTCGCTGGCGATGACCTCGGCCTTGTTGGGCCGCGTCGCAAAGTAGAGCCCGGCGCCGATCGAGACAAACAGCAGTGCGAGGAGGAAGCCGGCGGTTCCCGAACCCCCGCGCTGGTATCGCTGTTCGCGACGCTGCCGGCGGGCCGCAGCCGCGTTCGACATCACTGCGGCGGCGATCGTCGACACGCCGCCGATGATCGCACCGATGAACCCGAGTTCGTTGCCGGTCAGCGCAACCATGAATACCCCAGATGTACCGAGGTGACCATCGCGAAAGCGTAGTCCCGATCGTCGGACTACAGGCGGACGCCGAGTCCTACGCGAGCAATATCGAAGCGCTCGATGCACGATGGAGGGAACAAATCGGTCGGGTCCGCGCCAACTCGGCGGTCGAGCTGCTCCTCGACCTACTGCCCGGTGTCCCACAGCTGCGCCGAACCGTCGGGTGACGCGTCGGGTGCATCCAGCCGGCGACGAAGCCTGACAATGGCGCGACCTCGGCGCCCGAGCCCCGGCGAGCATCTGCCGGCAGATCTGTTCTCGACCGATCCGACGTCGTACCTTCCGATGGCGTTGGCGGACCGATCCTGGCCCGACCCTGCGCGGTTCCCGGTGAATCACGCAGGCAGTCATGTACGTCAGCAGGCGTGGGGCGACCAGCAGTCCGCTCCGCCGACCTCGCGCACGATCAGCGTGATCGGGTCGGGGGCGACCGTCGCGACCCAGATGCTGACCCGGCTGCGGGTGAGGCGCCGCACGATCGGCCCGCACACAATCCCCGGCAGCCCGCCGACGTCGAGCGGGACCGCGTCGATCGGCACGTCACTCCCCCGACCCGATGACGCTGATGACGTACATCAGCTCTCCCTCCGATGCGGTTCCCGCGCGGCCCATGACAAACCGTTCAACCGTCCAACCGTACACCCTTGCGCCGCAGCGCTACCGCGAACGGGCGTGGCGACGGAGGGAGGCCCTACGAATCGATCGCCATGGCGCGCCAGTGTCAGCGGTCGACGGTCACCTTGAGGAAGGTGGCCGGGATGATGGTCCGCTCGGGCGAGGTGCTGGTGTTCTGGGCGGTGAACAGATCCTCGAGCTCGGCTTGGAGGTCGGACGCTTTGCCGTTGGATTCGGCGGCGGCGAAGGCGTTCATGGTCGGGCCGTAGTAGTTGCGGAAGGCGTCGACGAATTGGACCGGGGTGCCGGCGTAGTCGAACACCCATGTGTCGCGCTCGCAGCGGACGCGGCCTGCGTCGATGCCGGCTGCGGTGAAGCGATCGTGCACGTGGTCCTCCAGTCCCCAGGTGACGGGACTGACGAAGCCCTCGGGGGGCGGCGGCGAGTACGAGCCGCTGATGCGCAGGATCTGGGCCACCAAGGTCGGGTCGCCGGGGATCCAGTTGCCCATGACGATCCGACCGCCCGGCTTCACGACCCTCACCATCTCCGCGGCGGTGTCGTGGGGGCGCGGGGCGAACATCGCACCGAAGACGCTGA
>JANMJD010000057.1:0-18481 GCA_031371195.1 Actinomycetes bacterium
CAGGAAAGCGGCGACAGACCTCCCGCCAGGGCTTCACCACGTGGAACGCCGCCGACGCGGCACTGAACGAGGCGTTGTCGTCGCTTGTCGCCGGTTCGATGGTCAAGCTCAGCTCGGAGACCGGTTACCGACCTCGATCCCACCGACAGCGGCCTCGACCCTATCGAGGCTTCGTCACGCTCGTTTGAGTCGCCGGACAACCGCTCCGACTGCACAATTCCTGCCCCGGGGACGACACTGTCAGTATCGGCGACGCTGTCCGCTCCGGAGCCCACGACGTGTGCCTGCATCGAGGTAACGGTCGACATCGGGTGGTTCACGAACTCGAAACGAGTCCCGCAGCCGCGAACGCCTCGACTACGGCGTCGCCCTGTCGACGCAGTGTTGTCAGCAGGGCCGAGTCGGCCTGAGCGGCGGATCGGGACTTCAGCGCCTTGACGAACTCGCCGTAGCCGAGGATCTGGACCTCGCGGCCGGCGGGTACGAACTCGAAGAAGCCCGTGGGCAGAATCGCCGGCGTGACCAACAGCGCCGCGGTCAGGCGGGGAGAGTTGGCGACCTTGATCAGGCGGCCGATGAATCGGTCGTTCATTGCGGCGAATTCGTCCAGATCGGTGGTCGCCCTCATTGCGTGCTGTAAGTCGTCGAATGTGGCGACGTCGGCGACGGTAGCCGTCTCGACAATGCGCCGGGCGATGAGACCGAAAACCAGGCCGCGCAGCTCGAAATGGTCGCGAATGTCGTCGATGTCGAGTCCGGCGACGTATGCGCCTCGGTTGTTCTCGAAGGACACCCAGCCCTCACGGTCGAGTGCGATGATCGCCTCGCGTACCGGAATGCGGCTCACACCGAGCTCGTCTGCGATGTTCTCCTGGCGAAGGCGTTCACCTTTGGAGAGTCTGCCCGAGACGATGAGCCTTCGGATGTGGGCTGCGACCTGATCCGCGCTGCTCTCTCGCTTGAGTCGGCGCCGCGCGACATCGGCGGCCGGTTGGGCCGAACGTTCACTCATTGCGAATTCGAGGGGAACTCCGGCCGGTGGTAGCCGTCGAAGCGCAACTCCCCACCACGCAGCTCGCGGATGGTCAGGAAGTCGCCCTTGTAGCCCTTGCGGTCCCACGGGCCGAACTGAATGTAGGTGCCCGGGCCGCCGTTCGTCGCCGGCATCCAGCGGATGCGTTCCATACCACGCATGACCTCCTCCGGGGTCGCCATGCCGGCGTTGGCGATGCCGTGGATGGCCACGCGGGCGGTGTCGTAGGCGAGGGCGACGACCACATTTCTCGACGTCCGGTTGAACCGCTGCTCGAAGCGCCGGATCATCGCCTCGTAGTTGGGGTTCGTGCCGTCCTCACCGAGTTGGTCGACGCCGTGCCAGCCTTCGAGTCCCTCGGCCCATTCGTTGGTGTTCGAGTAGAACATGAACGATGTGCCCATGACGCGGGGCGGATCCCACGCCAGCTCTTTGAATGCCCGGGCGAAGTGGAAGGTGGCATACCCGTAGCCGCCGTAGTAGACGGCCTCGGTGCCACCGTCGCGCATCGCTCGTAGATGGTCGGTGAGGCCGCGGGGATTAGGCCCGAGCTTCACATCGCGGGTGATGGTGATCCCCAGCCGCCCCGCCTCTTCACGGAAGAACTCGGCGTAGTCGCGCCCCGAGGATCCCTGCTCCCAGAACAATCCAACGCTCTTGTGGCCCTGCTTTGCCAACCATTGCGCGCACATCACGCCCTCGGTGGGAATGTCGCCGTTGGCCACTGTGAAGCAGTACTCCGAAGCGAAACGCCAGGCGCCCGTCCAACCGATGACCGGGACCCGGCGCTGATTGACCAACTCCTGGATCGACAGGCAGTTGTCCGAAATCATCGGGCCGAGCACGATCACACAGCCCTGATCGCACAGCCACTCGTAGCCGGCGCGGAGCTTCTTGAAGTTCTCCCGCGGCAGCCCGCGGGCATCGGCAACGATGATCTGCACCGGCCGGTCGTAGACGCCTTCGTTCATCGCGTCCTCGATGGCGAGGATCGTCGGGTCGAGCCAGTCGGCGAGGAGCTGGCCGATGTCCATGTCGATCAGCACACCGATCCTGGCCGGCTCGAATGGATCGCCCTGCGTCGCCAGACCGCGTGTCGGCGGATAGATCACGATCTCCTTGCGGGCCTGCTCGCCCTTGCGGCCCCCGCCTTCGTACCATTTCGTAGCCCCGGATTCCTGGGGCGGCGTGTCCGTTCCCGATGGCACCGAGCTGACGGCTCGGTCGGCTCGGGCGATGCCGTGGTCGGTGGGTGGCGGGAACATCCTGTCCACCAGCTCGCCTCGCAGCTCGTTCTCGTCAGTCATCGTGCGCTCCGATCGAATCTACAAATGCGCTAGGAATGTTCATCGATACACCTTGGGTGCGCCGAGTTCGGTGCCGAGGATGCTGATGAAGCTGACCATCTCCCCGGGGTAACCGCCGAGGTTGTGCGTCAGAGCGAGTGATCTGGTGCCATAGGTGCTGATCCGCCGTTCGGCCGGAGCGTCACCGCGGAGTTGGAGGAACGCCTCGTACATCATCCGTAGTCCGCTGGCGCCGGTGGGGTGGCCGAAGCTTTTGAGGCCCCCGTCGGGGTTGACAGGGAGATCGCCGGTGAGATCAAACGCGCCGTCGAGGATCTCGTGCCACGCCGTTCCCCGCTCGCAGAATCCGAGGTCTTCCATCAGCACGAGTTCGGTCGGGGTGAAGCAGTCGTGAACCTCGGCCATCGCCAGCTCGGTGCGGGGATTCACGATCCCGGCCTGCGCGTAGGCATCGGTGGCGCAGCGGACGATCTCGGGAAAGGTGGTGTAGTCGTACGTCGGGTCCACCAGCCCTCGACCGTTGCCGGCGACCAGGCTCAGTGCCTTGACGTAGAGCGGTCGGTCGGTGTACTTGTGGGCGTCTTCGGCGCGCACGACGATCGCTGCTGCGGCGCCGTCGGCTACACCAGCGCAGTCGAACACCGAAAGATCTCCGGCAACGCGGGGCATGGCGAGCAGTTGCTCGACGTTCATTTCCTTGCGGAACTGGGCGAGGGGGTTCTTCGCGCCGTTGGCATGGTTTTTCGAGGCGATCCGGGCGAGCACACGCTTCAATTCGTCGCGATCGACACCGTACTTGTGGGCGTAGGCAGGCACGACCATCGAGAACATCGCCGCCGCAGTGAGGGTGCGGGCGGTGCCGTCGTTGGGGATCGGGTAGGCGTTGAGCCCTTGCATTCCCGAGTCCTTGACCTTCTCGGCCCCGATCGCCATGGCGCTGTCGTAGGCGCCGCTGGCCACCGCGTAGCAGGCTTGGCGGAGGGTTTCGGCGCCGGTGGCGCAGTAGTTCTCGACCCGGGTGACCGGCTTGCCCTCCAACTGCAGGGGGCGGGCGAGGGCGATGCCGCTCATCGCCGACTGGGCCGTGCCGAACCAGTACGCGTCGACGTCGTCCTTGGTGGTGCCCGCGGACCGCAAGGCTCCGTCCGCCGCGTCGATGAGCAGTGCGTCGAGGCCCTTGTCCCAGTGTTCGGTGAACCGGGTGCAGCCCATCCCGACGATCGCGACCCGGTCCCTGATGCCGTGTGATGCCATGTCAGTCGGCCCCGCTCGTCTTGCTCGTGTCGCCGATTGGGCGGGCCTTCCAGAAGTAGTTGTGGATGCCATCGGCGGTGAACAGCTTGCGGAATGTCATCTCGACCCGCCCGCCGACCGCGACGTCATCGGCGTTGACGTCCGTCAGTTCCATCGGGAGCCGACCACCGCCGTCGAAGTCGATGACGGCGAACACGATCGGTGGGCTGACGGAGTACGACAGCCGGTCGATGGTCAACGTCACGATGGTGCCCTGTGCGGCGGCCATCGGGCGCCTCTCGACATCGCCGGGCAATGGTGGAAGGTGTACCTCGCCGTTGCCGGCGACGGAACCGACGAATCCGAACTTCCAGTCGAGCGATCGGCTCACCGCCGACGCCGACGTTCGTGCCGGCTCCGGTCGCCGCGGGGGTTCAATGGGCAGCACACCGCGCCAGGCGAGGAACTTGCCATAGGTGATGGTGCCGTGATGGGCGATCTGGGCGGCGACGGGACGCAGGGGTCGATAGTCGGCGAGGTGATCGGTGGTGCGAAACAACAGGACGTCGACACCATCGGCGAGGACGACGAGAGCCACGACCTGGTTCGGCTGGGCTCGTTCCAACGCCGATGCGAGCAGCATCGCCGGCTGCGCGGCGCCGACGTTGCCGACGGTCGCCGCCAGCGAGTCGACCACGCTGTCGGGGCGCACGCCGGGCGTTCGGGCGACGGCAGCGTTGGCGCGGGCGTGTGTTCCGGCGACGACGAAATGATCGATGTCGGCCGCCGTCAGACCCGCGGTGCCCAGCGCGTCGCCGAGCGCGAGGGGAGCGAGGGCGGCGTAGCGCGTCTCGCCGAATCGTTCCTCCCACAGCCGCGAGCGATGCTCACCCGGGATGCGCCAGCGGTCGAGGAACTCCTCGGTGGCCACGCCCCGGCCGACATATTCGACGAGCAGGTCGCCGTCGTCGCTGCCACCGATCAGGAGTGCCGCGGCACCGTCACCCCCTGTGGCCTCGTCGGTTGAGCCGGGCAGGCCCGAGCGCAGGTCGCCGGCGAGGACGAGCGAGCTGCCACGTCCGTCGAGTGCCGCCGCCAGCGCGCCGACGGCCGATTTCACAGACCCCAGAGCGTCATGCGCCGGGACTCTCCGGTCGAGCCGTAACGCAGCATGGATCGTCGTGGCGTTGGTCTTGTCGAGGTAGGCCGGAACCACTGTCGTGAACCACATCCTGCCGGGCGTGAACCCTGGCGTGGACGCGAGTGCGGCACGGGCGGCTTCGACGGCCATGGTCGTCGTGTCCTCGTCGTAGGAAGCGACCGAGCGGTGACCCTTGCCCCCGCCCGAACCGGCGATCGCCGCGATTGTCGACCGATCGAGCCGCCGGTAGGGGATGTAGTTACCCCAACCGACGATCCCTCTCGTCAGCTTTTCCTGTGGGGCGGGAGTGGTCATGTGCCGGTGAACTCCGGTGGTCGTTTCTCACGCCCGGCCCGGCCCGCTTCTTTGAAGTCGTCGCTGCGGCTGGAGAGTTCCATGGCGAAGCCTTCGTCTGTGAGGTGGTGTTCGAGGTCGGCGGTGAGCGACCGGTGGATCAACGACTTGGCCAGTCCAACTGCGACGGTGGCCGAGCGCGACAGGGTGGTGACCAGTTCCTCGGCCGCAGCGTCGACCTCGCCGACCGGTACCGAGCGGTGGATCAGTCCCCAACCCGCGGCGGTCGAGCCACTGATCTTGGAGCCGAGCAGGATCATGTCCTTCGCTCGGGCGACGCCGACGAGGCGGGGGATGATCCACGACGAACCGCTGTCGGGAGTGAACCCACTGCCGGTGAACGGTGCCCAGAAGCGGGCATCGTCGGAGGCGACGACGAAATCGCTCGCCAGCGCGATGTTCATGCCGAGGCCGATCGCCCAGCCTTTCACTGCGGTGACGATCGGTGTCTGGGTTTCGAGCATCGAGGGAATCAGCCGGTTGACGTGCCAGCGCATCTGACGTTGCGTCGAGCCGACACGTTGACGGTCGGCCCCGCCGCGCAGCGACAGGTCGAAGCCCGAGCAGAAGTGGTCGCCGGAGCCCGCCAGGTGGATGACCCGGACCGATTCGTCGGACCCGGCGACTTCGATGATCTGGCCGAGGGCGAGGACGATGTCGTCGGTGAGCGCGTTGCGGCGCTGTGGGCGATCGATGCGGAGCCGCAGGATGCCGCCGTCGTGTTCGACGATCAGTCCATCAGCGGAGGCCGGGTAATCGCGCATCATCGCCATGGTGTCCCGGTCCATGGTGTCCTGGTCATTGGGCCAATCCTTGTTCGTTGCGGACGAAGCGTTCGGCGAGGGCGTCGAGGGCGTGCTGGCAGGTGGTCGCCCCGCCGGGAGATTCGGGCAGGCGTACGGCACCACCCGACCGGCTGGGGAGCAGGATCGTGGCGTGGCCGGGGCACGTGATCTCGCCGCGCTGGTTCTGGCCCCAGATGTCGAGATCGACGGCCGGCCGGTCGCCGTCGGCGAAGTATTTACGGGTGATTCGGCCACCCATCCAGTGGGTGTCGCCGACATAGTTGAACTTGCGGAACTCGACATCGAGCGAAGCGAGCCAGGCGTCGTCGCCCATCCAGTCGGTACACAGATGAACGAGCCACGTCTCGCGCATCCGCCCGTAGTCGTAGGTCGCCGGATTGCCCGCCCGCTTGGCCCACTCGGCATCCCAGTGGACGCGTTGGTGTACGTCGGGGATGTTGAGGTCGTCGGGTCGAAAGAATCCGGGTACCCGTTGACGCTGCTGGTACGCCAGCCGTAGGGCTTTCACTCCGTACAGTCCCATGCCCATCCCCGTGTGCCACACGATCATGTCGGTGACGCGCATCGGCCCCTTGACGAGCGGACCGACCTCGTCGCCCTCGTTGACGTCCTCCCAGTAGCGGGAATCCGCCCCGCGGCGGCGGGCCGGCTCGGTGGCATACGCGGCGTCGATTTCGGCGAGTTGGTCGGCGGTGTAGGGCTTGATCTCGGTCATGGCGTACTTGCCGCCACCCGCCTCGGACTTGGCCTCGACCCCGCTGCGGTCGGTGCGGATCATCAGGCGATACTGGGCCGAGAGCAGGTGGTCGGAGGCGGCGAAGACTTCGGCGCTCCACTCATGCACCGATCGATCGGCGAACTCGCTCGCCTTGTCGTGGACGCCGACGAGGGCGTTTCGACGGGTGACCCGCATGCCCGGGCGCAATGGGCTCCACCATTCGCGGTAGCTCCCCGAGTAGTAGGCGTGAGCCCCCTTCAGTGGGTCGCCCTTCAGCAACGCCTTGGTCTCGGGGTCGAGTTCGGTGATCTCGTTCTCGCCGATCAGCGTGTCGCCGCCGCTCATGTTCGGCGAGGCGATCGGCCCGGCCCACACCGTGCCGTGGCCATAGGACGGGTCGCACCACAGCGGATTGTCGTCGCCGAACGCCTCGGCCACATGGCGGAACGCGTCGGTCCCCGGTTCCCGATACCACGGCGGCTGCGGATGCGGCGTCGGAATCCCGATGCGGGCACGCAGGGCGGCGATGCCCTCGTCGGTGAGACCGCGCCGTTCCCCCGCGGGGTGTTCGCTGGTCGACATGCTCAATCCTCCCAGTCGGTCCGGTCGGAACGAGCAGGCTGGCGACCGGTCCGCATTGGTGACAGCGGCGAATCGACGAGCAGGACTCGACGCCAGGCCGTGACGATGTCGCGCACCCCTCGGCGCCAGGCGACCAGGTCATCATCGCTGAGCCGGGCATCTTCCACTGCGGCCCACTCCTTCCAGGTGGGAATCGCCCACAGCAGCAGCGCTTCGTCGTCATCGACCATCGCCGTCGTGAACGCGCCGGCCAGCTCCCAGCCGTAACGCCCCAGGATCGGCGAGGCACCGTCGCGTGCTCGTTCCAGTAGTTCGACCGCCGAGCCCGGGCGGACCTTGACCATCTCATGGGCGTACGCCTCGCCGCGGACTCCGGCCGCGCACAGTTCGGTGATCGTGCGGGTCCAAGGCGCCGGCACCATGATCCGGTCGAGTCCGCCGCGACGAAACTCCGATGCCTTCGCCCACCACTTCGCCAGGGCCGGATCCTGCGCCCCCGATCCGACCGCCTCATTGGCGAACGATCGAGCCAGGCCGTCGAAACCGTCCTCCTCCCACATGTTCACCGTTTGCGGCCATGACCCGGTCGACCCGAGGAGGGACCACACGCCGTAACAGAGCTGGTGGCGCTGCTCCTGGGCGAGAGGACTCCAGTTCGCCGTCATGTGGTGCATGTAGTTGGCGCGGTGGTGGCCGCGGATATCGATGAACTCGTGGATGTAGACCCGATCGTTCATCAGGACCGTTCCTGTCTGTTTCGTTTGCTGGGCGTCGGAAGACCACAACGCCCGTCAGTATATAATGTGCATACCGTGTCGGACGACGACGAACCCCGACCGCGAGGCGTCTCAGCGGGGGGTGAAGGGGAGAAGGCATGAAGCTCGGCGAGACCGCAAACGCCCAGGCCGGCGATCATGGGAAGCCACTCTCCGGGGTGCGGATACTCGCCTTGGAGCAGATGCAAGCGCTGCCGTTCGGAACACAGCTGCTCGGGCGGTTGGGTGCCGATGTGGTCAAGGTCGAGAACCCGTCTGGCGGAGATCTCGGGCGTGGTTCTCTGCCGGCGATGCTCGATCCGCAGGGCCGGCGGGTCGGGGCCACGTTCCTGCGCAACAACTTCTCGAAGCGCTCAGTGTGCATCGACATCAAGTCGCCCGCGGGTCGCGACCTGGTCCTGCGGCTGGCCCCGAAGTTCGACGTCGTCGCCGAGAACTTCAAGGGCGGCGCGCTGTCGCGCCTGGGCCTCGGCTACGACGCCATCAGCGCCGTCCACCCCTTGGTGATCTACCTGTCGGTCAGCGGCTTCGGCAACTCGGTCGCCACTCCATACGACGGTTGGCCTGCGTATGCGGCCATTGCCGAGGCGATGAGCAGCATGTACGAGTGGAAGCGCCAGCCCGGCGAGCCGCCCACCGTCAGCCCCGTCGGCGCGCTCGGCGACATCGGTGCGTCACTGTTCGGAGTGATCGGGGTGCTCGCTGCGCTGCGCCATCGAGACATGACCGGGATCGGGCAGTACGTCGATGTGGCGATGTTCGACTCGATGGTGTCATTCGCCGATGTGTCGGTGAACCAGTGGAGCATGGGGGAGCGGCCCGAACCGGGCGCCGGGTTGAAGATGGTGCTCGACGGCTTCGAGTCGGGCTCCGGATGGTTCGTCGTGCAGGTCGGACGAGAGCATGAGTTCACCCGATTGGCGGAGTTGGTCGGTCGGCCGGAATGGCTCGACGACGAACGATTCGCCACGCGGGCCGGTTGGCGCACGCATATCGACATCATCCGCGCCGCAGTCAACCAGTGGGCGAGGGACCTGACGAACGTCGAGGCCTGTCAGCGACTCGCCAACGCAGGCATCGCTGCCGGCCCCAGCCTCACCGCCCAGCAGGTGCTCGATGATCCCCACCTCCGGGCCCGTCACATGCTGGTCGAGATGGAACGGTCGGACGGAGTGGCCGAACCGATCGTCTCGCCGGGTAACCCGATCAAGATGAGTGCGACCGCGGAAGGGCCCGAAGCCCGCGTGCCATGGCTCGGGGAACACACCGACACTGTCCTGGCCGACGAACTCGGCCTTGATGACTCCGAACTCGCGGTGCTGCATGCCGAGGGCATCATCGCCTGAAGCGCCGAGCATGCCGGTCAGCCCGGCGCGGTTCGCACCCCGCCGATGCGGCGTGATGTCAGCGCGGTTTGGGATGTTTCGGAGGTAGTGATCGGGCGAAGCCGACACCGAGATCGACCCATTTGCAGAGCTGCTCCGATGCGTGCAGGTTGTGCGAATCGACCCGCACCCATCCGTTCATGATTCGCCCGTTCATCACCGCCAGCGTCGCTGTCGGGTCGGCGAGCACTGCCTGCGATGTCGCCGGGTCGATATGCACCAATGCTCCCCCTTGGCCGCTCGCGGCGATCGCCATATGACCACCTACAAGAAACGCAAGGCCTCCGAACATCCTCGACTCGGTCACGCCAGGCGCGTCAACGAGTAACTCCCGGATGCGACCAGCGAGTTCCTCGTCGTACGCCATGACAAACAGTATCGACTCGCCTCGATCGACTGTGGCAAGAACGGTGCGGGCGATGGTCGAAGCCACCTTGACGGATATTCGGCAGCCTGCAATGTCGAGCACATCGGCAGGCGAGTTGGCGACCAAAGAACGGTGGACCCTGACTACAGCCGAGGACCATTGCGGTCCGACGCACCGTCTCGCAGGCCCGATGATCCTGCGCCCTCACGTGTGGATCGCCGCTTCGCTGTTCGCGTAGGGCGGATGACGGTGGACGACGTCAGCTATGCGCCGTGATCGTGGAGTCCGAGGCGTTGGCCGACGGTTCGATCGGGATCGTCCAACCAAGTCGCTGTGAGACGGGCGGCATCGTCAATCAGCTGCACGGCTTTCGAAAAATCGGTTGGCATCACCCTGACCGGACACAACGTCGGAACGATCCGCAGATCGAGTTCGGACGTATACCGATCGGCGTCATTGCGGAGCCGTTGCTGAATCAGCAGGCTCACCGCCTGCAGTGCGCTAGCGAGCGCGCTTTTGGGTGGTTGGGCGAGCGAGCACGCATATCCGCATGGCAGTACCCAGATGGTTGTCGCACCGAGCGACACGGCGTGTGAGATCGGGCAGTTGTTCACCACTCCGCCATCGACCAGCCGCAAACCGTCCCACGCGATCGACGGGAACACTCCCGGGATCGCCGAGCTGGCACAGATGGCGTCTGTGGCATCACCGGTGCTCAGCAGATGGTCATGTCCACTCGTGATGTCGGTCGCGACGACGTGGAGCGGAATGACGGTGTCCTCGAGGTTCGTGAACGTCAGTTCCCGCTGGAGAAGCCGGCGTAGCCCGTCATTCGAGACGAGATGATCGGTCTGACCGAGGAAGCCCCGCAAACCGCCGAGCGGTCTCGTGGGAAACACGTCGGATCGGCGCAGGCGCTGCCAGACAACCGCGAGTTGGTCGATGTCCGCATCGAGCCCACGACCCGCAACCCAGCCACCGTTGACCGCGCCGACCGAAGTGCCCACGATGAAGTCCGGGCGAATGCCGGCGGCGAACAACGACCGCAGCATCCCAACCTGGATCGCGCCAAGGTTGCCTCCACCCGACAACACGAACGCGACAGTCACCAACACGGACACTACGTCATCGACACGTCATCGACCACGAGGCGAGCAGCGCTCAAGCCTGGCGCACCAACGGCCTTCGCCGCTCCCTGCTGCAACGAATGGTCTGGCGGTTCAGATAACAGCAGCGCAACCGGGAACGCGCGGTGCGCGTTCGACCGCGGTCAGTCGCCGGTCGGGTGTCGGGTCGTGCGTCCCGGTCGGGTAGTGGTGCTGTCGACGATCAAGCGTGTCGCGTACTCAGGTGGGTCGCTCGTCCTGCGCCGGCTCGGTGTCCACGACGTGCTGGACTTCGTCGGCCCAGGCGGCGTGATGGGCGCGGGCCCAGCTGGCGGTCACCCGTCCGGTGCGCACGGCGCGTCTGGCCTCGGGGTCGCGTAGCGCGTAGCGGACGTGGCCGACCACGAGCAGGCCGATGCCCAACGCGAACCAGTCGTGCACGAACGTGGCACCGGTGCGCCACGACAGGCGGGCCATGTCGGGGAAATACATCAGGGTGCCGGTGGCGAGCAGCACGACGATGCCACCGGCGCTGAGCGCGGCGTTCAGTTTCTGGCCGGCGTTGAACTTACCGACGCGGATCATGCCGTCGCGCCGGGTACTCGACCGCAGCCATCGCCAGTCGTCTCGTGCGAACCGGTTGAGGCGCCCGAGGTCGGCTCGGTACGCGGCCGAGAGCACGCCGGCCAGGATGGGCAGCGGGAGCGCGAACCCGGCCCATACGTGGGTCAGTTTCACGAGGCGGCGGTGACCGACCGGCACGGCCAGGAAACCGTTGTAGAGCACTGCGGCGGTGCCGATCGACGTGAGCATCAGGACCGCCACGGCGCGGTGCACCAGGCGCTCCGCGCGGGCGAAGCGGACCAGCCCGGGCGCGCCCGGCCCCCGGTCAGCCAATGGGATCGTCCTGGCGTCCGTTCGACTCGCCGATCCATCCGTCGACCGCGTAGTCCCCGGTGCGTTCCCAGTATCCCGGCACCACCGCTGCGGTGAGCTCGATAACGCTCAGCCATTTGGCGCTCTTGTAGCCGTACATCGGGGCGACGTACAGGCGAACCGGTCCGCCGTGGTCGTGGGAGACGGCCCGGCCCTCCAGTGCCGTGGCCACCAGCACGTCTGGCCGACGAGCCTGCTCCAGGGTCAGGCTCTCGGTGTAGGTGCCGTCGAACGAATGGAACCGGACAGCGGTGGCGGAGGGCGCGGGGTGGGCCAGGTCGAGCAGATCGGACAGCCGCACACCGGCCCAACGCACCTGCGGCACCCGCCAGCCGGTGACACACTGGAAGTCGCGCACCAAGTCCACCTGGGGTAGCTGCGCCAGGTCGGCGAGGCCGTAGGTTCCCGGCGCGGCGACCAGTCCGGCCACGTCGAGCCGGTACGCGTCGGCGGTCCGCTTGGGGACCGAGCCGGTCACCGAGTAGTAGCGGAAGGCGTTACCGAGCGGCAACAGCGAGGTCAGCCCGGTCGGGTCGCGCTGCTCCACCGGGGCCAGCAGGCGGGCGAGGCGGTCCTGCACCCGACGGCCACCCACGATCCCAGCGGCGCCAAGCCCGGCCAAACCAAGCACGATACGACGCCCAACAGGTGCGCCCGCGCGATCGCCGGACGGCGGGTCCGACGTCACCGGCAGCCCGGACGCGGCGTGCGACGTGCTCCCCGGGCAGCGAGCACCACCCCGACGACGGCGATGAGCGGACCAGTTACCGCCCAGAACGTCGAGTCGGTCATGAAGCTTCCCTTGACAACGCCGATGCCCTGAAAGAAGAACAGGGTCCCGAACAACGCCACCACCACACCGCCAACTAAACGCGCAGGGTTCCTCATCGCACCGGGATTCCTCAACGTCACCTCCTCGCGGCTGGGTCCGCACCGTACGGTATAACGCCCGACCCAGAGATCGCCACCCTCCGGGACTGTCGGATAGTTGGCGTGCACATGTCGCCGCCCAACCTCCCCGAGAATCCGGTCGTCAACACTCAGTTTGCGGTAGCCCGTCTCGCGATCCGCGGCCCGTCCGGCCGGCAGGGCTGGTCCAGATCTGTGCGATGCGATGGCCGCAGGATCAGGCTTGCATCCCCAATTCGGCCATCAAGGCCCGTTCCTTCGGGTGTCGGCCGTTCGGACCGATGCCATAACTCGTGGAGGCCGACCCCGGATCGACCGACGGTGCGGTGACCTCCGTCGTGACCGGACAGGGCTCCCCGCGGTCGATTCTTGGCAACACCAACGGTCGAGCGCGAGCAAGTCCGGCCCGCTGGGCGATGCCGGTGTCACCGGTTGCGAGTCGTGGCCGCATCCTTCCAACGCGAAAACGACCAGGACCGGTCGAGTCCATCGGCGAGGTCGACTGCCGGAGACGGCTCACCAGGAGCGCGAACTATTCGTCACAACGAACATGACGCCACCCAACCACGTCGCGACAACGGAGGCCGCTGAGCTCGTGGCACGTGCGCCCTTGGAAATGACGGCGATGGGGCAACCATGGTGAATCTCGCCTCGCTGCCGTTACCATCGCTGGCGCTCGAGCTGGTCGATGAGCACGGCGAACCGGTAGAGCTTCCCCCGCCACCGGTTCCACTTGCGGACGTACCGCTGGCATCGCTGGCTCCTGGCGAGTGGATCACCGTCGACTTCTCCGGATTCCTGTCCGCATGGACGCCAACCGGCCGATTCTGCGGTGGTCGGCCGCTGGTCACAAATCGTCGCACGTTCAGCCCGGCTTCCGCCGACGAGGTGGGCTGAAAGGCCCCAAGACCGGGTATCCGCCGTGTGGTCGCCGTTGAACGAAATGTGGAGAGACGACATGGTGCTGAACAAGAAGGAGAAGGAGCGACTCCCGGGGACGCTCAAACGCTCGCCGGCCAAGGCACAAGCCACGTATATGCACACCTTGGAATCGGCTGAGAAAGCTCACGGTGATGGCGAGGCGGCGCATCGCATCGCCATCGCTTCGCTGAAGCACTCGTTCGAGAAGGTCGGCGACCACTGGGAACCCAAGGACGAGCCCGGCCCGAGCGACGCCCAGGACGCCAAGCGAGGCGTGGAGGCGCTCACATGCACGACGCCGACGGCAGGAGGAGTCAACGCGAACGCGACGAAGGTACACCTGCTCGATGTCGCGAAGCGCCTCGACATCGCGGGACGGACGCGAATGACAAAGGCCGAACTGGTCACGGCCATCGACCGAGCCAACCGAGCGGCCACGTCGAAGGCGACACGCAGGTGATCGACCGTTCGTCCGATCTGCCCTTCTCGATTTTCGATCAATGCTTACCGATGGAGTCCTCGTGATTCTTCGCTACTTCGAAGTGGCTGCCGTTGTCTTTGGTCTCAATCTTCTACCCGCGTTCGGTCCCCCGACATGGGCGGTGCTCGTGTTGTTCAAGCTCAACTGGCATCTCCATCCCGTCGTGCTGGTGATCATCGGCATCATCTGCGCCGGAGCCGGTCGCTACCTCCTCGCGTTGGCCACCAAGGCCAGTCGGAAATGGCTCCCGAAGAAGCGGGTGGACAGCCTCAAAGCGGCCGGGACTTACCTCCGCAATCATCGAGCCGGATCGGCGGCGGCCCTGGCGGTCTTCGCCATCTCGCCCCTGCCATCGGCACAGTTGTTCGAAGCGGCGGCACTCGCCGACATCCCACTCGTGCCGGTCACCGGCGCGTTCATGGCTGGTCGGGTAGTGACGTACTCCCTCTACCTCGGCGGTGCCACGGCCGCCCAGAAGTCGTTCGGTGACACGTTCCGCAAAGCCCTGACATCGCCCTACGCCATCGGCATCGAGGTCGCAATGCTCATCGGCATCGTGCTGCTCGCCCGCGTCGATTGGGCCAAACGACTTCACATCTCCCCGACCACCTGACGTTTACGCACCCGTCGCTTGCGAAGTGATGAAGTAGCACCAGGGCGAGGACACTGTCAGGGGGACCTGTCCCTGCTCGGCGAGTTGCGCGTAACGCCCCCCGGGAAGTGCCCCGAGATTTTGAACACCAGGCCGACCTGTCGATCGAAGACGTGGTCCGTCCGAGCAAAACGGTGGGACCCATACGCAGGCGATGTGATGGAACAGGATTGACAGAGGCCACCCTCCCGATCGTCGGTATCTATTTCGGGCTGAACCGGCCGATCAACTGCATGAGGTCGGCGTAACAGCTCAGAAGGCGCTCCGGACCAGCGCCCGGGAGCCACGCTGAAGCTGCCCGACGCTCGGCGCTGTAGCAGAGGTCGACCTTGCCGAGGGGGTCACCCGTATCGCGAACGCTGCCGTCGTCTACGACGCTTTGCGGAACTCGTCGTAGCGGATCTCCAAGCGTTCGCGGTCGGGCTGCTCTATGGATGATCGGGGCACGAGGAGGTGGCCACCATGGTGGGCTTGGAGGCCGTACTTGAGCATCGGCCCGTCGACCTCCCGGAGAATCTCTTCTCGGATCTGGACGACGTAGTCGTTTGGTCGGATACCGAGAATGTTGGCGTCGAACGCCGCATGGTGGATCTTGCACAACGCCAGTCCGTTCGCGACGATCGGGTCGCCACGCTCGTGACCGTCGGCGAGGATGTGGGCAGCGTCGAGCAACTCGACATGCCGAAGCGAGCACACGGCGCAACTCTGGCGGTATGCGCGCAACACCCGCTGGCGAAACGCGGTTTGATGCAAACGCTGCACCGCCAGTCGTGTCACGTACTCTCGGCGGATCTCATCGACCGTTGACGGCGAGAGATCCGGTCGCAGCATCTCGATGTCCTCGCACAGCACGGTGAACGTCCGGGTGACCGGATCATCACCAACAATCACCGCGGGCCACAACGCGC
The DNA here is from genome assembly GCA_031371195.1 of Actinomycetes bacterium. GTDB lineage: Bacteria > Actinomycetota > Acidimicrobiia > Acidimicrobiales > Ilumatobacteraceae > JANMJD01. The sequence goes on from JANMJD010000057.1 coordinate 15,616, forward strand.
TGTACCGGCCTTGGTCGAGACCATGGAAGTAGATGAGCGGGCGACCCTCGCGCATCGCCCGCCGCAGGCCGTCGTTGTCGTATTGGCGAGCGGCGCTGCCCTGATACCGGTAGCTCAACCGGCCGTCAGGGCCGATCGAGTCACCGTACGGGTTCTTCGGGCTCGTAGCGATCGAGATCGGGACATCGAGCACCTTGGGCTTCCAGATGCCAGCCGCGCCGATCAACGGAATCGGTTCGCCGTTGACTTCGAAACCCGAGACCAGGGCGCTCCACGGCAACGCGTCGCCGTGGATAAGTTTGAGGCGATCCATGTACCCGGAAGGCGGCGAGCCGCACGACATGGTCATCGAACTGGTACGCCACGGTGCAGATCTTCACACGTCCTCAGTTCGATCCTTGGCCGCAAGCCGCACCTCGGGCGTAGTGAACCGGCCGGCCAATTGGATCAGGTCGACGACAGCACTCGGAAAGCCGCCCGGGATCAGCGGCGCGAGCGTTCCGCAGCGCACACGACTCCCGGCAGCTGCGCTCGTCCCGGCGACGCCGCTGGCCAGCTCATATCGCGACCACCGGGTGCGGTCACCAGTCCAGCTTGTCGGCGAGCGCCTCCACGGCTGCTCGGGCCGTAGTGCAGTGCCCATCACACGGTCCAAGTCGGGACTCGCGGGCGCCGATATCGGGCGGTCTGGTGTTCGGCTTGGTGCCCGGTATCGGTCATTATACCGAGTGCTCCCATCCGGCGTTCGGGGGACCGAGCCAGCCAGGTTTCGCTCGTGCATAGCGGACAATGACCACGAAGCGGCCCGGCGTGCCACCCCCACCACCGCGTGATATCGTTGAGGACATGACCGATATCCTCATTCGGGATGTACCCGACGAAGTTGTCGCAGCCGTCGACGCGAACGCGCAACGCAGTGGACAGACGCGCGCTGAATACTTGCGTCGGCTCCTGGCCGACCAGCAACGGCCCGCGTTGACTCGCGAACAGCTGAACCGTTTCGCCGAGCGCACTGCCGATTTGGGCAATTCCCAGGTCATGGCGGCCGCATGGCAGTGACAACGACCTGGCTCATCGACAAATCGGCGCTCAACCGACTCCCCGACGCCAGCGATGAGTGGCTGTCACGCATTCAACGCGGCCTCGTCAGGATCTCGACCGTCACATTGCTTGAGGTCGGTTTCTCGACCCGCAACGGCGCCGATCACCGCGGCACGCTCGGCGAACCGCCCGTGTCGTCGATGCCCGTCGAACACATCACACCCTCGATCGAAGCGCGTGCGGTCGAGATCCAGATGCTGCTCGCAGACCGTGGCCAGCATCGTGCCCCTTCGATCCCCGACCTACTCATCGCCGCGACAGCAGAACTTTCCCGACTCACGGTATTGCATGTCGACAAAGACTTCGACCTCATAGCCGCGATCACCGACCAACCCATCGAGCGCCTCGGAGCCTGAGCCGCTGGCAGCTGCTGCCGGTCGGCGTCGAGCACTCGAGCGTCCATCGGATGGCCGACGGACACGCTCGCTCATCCCGTCACCACCACACCAGATCATCCGGTATCCACCGATCCGCGCTCGTCGTACTCGGTCGTGGCGCGCCCGATATCGCACGCGGCTGGTGTGGTTGCGGGGTCAGCTTGCCTTGAGGTGGTGGCGGAGCGCGTCGCGGATCACTTCTGACACCGGTACGCCCTCGGCGTCGGCACGGCGGGTCAGGAGATCCTTGAGCTCGGGATCGAGCCGCACCGATTCCACAGTGGAGGGTTCGTCGCCGAGGCGCGGGCGACCGCGGCGGCCGCGGCGGGCGATGATCGGTTCGATGTCGAAGCCCTGTTCGGCTTGCTTGGCGTACTGGTCGATCAGGGCGTCGGTGATCGGCGTTCCGGATTTCGTGTGGCCATGGATGGGGTTGGTCATCGTTCGAGCAGCTTGCGGTAGATGGGTCGAAGTGGCATTGCGTGAATGATCATCTGAGTTCCCTCGTTGGTGACGAGCACCACGATCTCGAGCAGGTGGCCAGCCCGGTTGGGGCCGACGACGAGCCAACAATCGGGGTCTTCTCCGAGATCGTCGACGGCGATCGAGTTCGTGACGGCGTGGAGCATGTCGAGGTCGTCAATGTCGTGTCGTCGAGCCGATTTGTGAATCTCCACACGCACATACTGTACTACAAAATGACTCAAGGTCGGTCGGGGATACCCCCAGCCGCCGCGGTGGCCTCGAGGGTGCCAACTGGGACACGGCCGCGCTCGGGTATCCACCATTCGGCGCCGACGGACTCGCTGCACGGACGTCCGGTATCGCTCCGATGGCGGTGAGCACCTCTTCGGGGTAGCGGTGGTCAGGCGGATCTTCTACGTTGCGTCGGCTCCCCGTACGGAGTTCTGGCCGCCGCGGTCAGCAGGGCCCCGTGCCATCCAGGCCGGTTTTGGGTTGGCGCCGGCGGGCTCTACGGCTCGGTCCACTGGGGAATCTCGACGAACCGAGAATCGCTCGGCGGGCAGGGAATCGGCGGGTCGGGTATCCCGACCGCGACCGCTTGCAGTCGGCGGTTGTCGGGTAGCTCGATGTTCTGTACTACGACGCGGTCGCAGGCGCTGGAAACCCCATACGCAACGGATGGTTGGCTATTGGCGAACTCAACGACCGTCGCCGGGCCCATCGAGGCCGGAGATCCTTCGCCCGACGGGTGGACCAGCGCGTCACGCCGGAACGGTTTCGCGAACGCTGCCGAGCAAACCGAGACCGACACGATAACGCCCGAAGGCGAAGAAGCCATGTCGAAAACGATCTACAAAGACAGCGAGGAGGCCCTACTAGCGGCGTCACCATCGATTGTCGACAATACAACAACGTTCTCGCCG
>JANMJD010000101.1:0-2181 GCA_031371195.1 Actinomycetes bacterium
GGGCCGAGTCGGGCCGCTGGAAGGCCTGGGGGAGCAGTCCGGCACCGAAGATCGAGGCGGCGAGCAGGGTGCGGGTGCGGTCGAGATCATCCGAACGCCGATGGGCCCAGTAGGCAACGCCGAGCACCCCGAGCGAGACGACGGGCAACAGGAAGAACCAGAGGAACAACTGGTGCGGCCCGGCCAGGTGGGGGACGCCCCACCACGGCGGGAACTTGTCGGCGATCACTTGGAGAGCGCCCTGGAAATAGTCCCACGACGGCGGTCGGGGCAACTCCCGCCCGGGCCGCAGGTGGGCGACGGGATCGACGAACATGCCGTCGATCGTCGGACGCAGTCCCGCGCGAACGAGGTGGACGAACATCGGCAGCATGCCGATGAGTGCCCCGGTGATGACCGGCTTGAGGCGGCCGGACCGCCACCACAGGAAGAGATGGGTCACGCCCAGGGCGACGGCCAGGTCGGGGCGGAATGTCAGCGCCAGGCCGGCCAGCCCACCGGCGGCGACCGCCCAAACGACGCCATCGGCGCGACCCGGAGCACCTGCCGCCTTCCCCGACCCGGTCGCCGACGCGGCCGATCGGGCCCGCGACCGCAGGGCCGCCACGATGCTCCACAACCCGAGACCGACGCCGCCGTTCCAGGCGAGGGCCGACAGGCCGATCGGGGTGAGCACGAGGATGGCCGACAAGGTGGCGCATCCGGCCGCGGCCAAGCGACCCCACGCCCTGGTCAGGGCATAGATCCCCAGGATGATCAACAGATGTTGGGCGAGTCCGAAGGTGCGTTCGACGCCCACGCGCACTCCGAAGATCTGGTACGTCGCGGCAAGGAGATCGAGTGAGCCGGGGCCATAGAGATGGAGGAAGTCGACGTTGGGAATGTCGCCGTGGAGCACTCGTTCGGGGAAGGTGAGCATGAAGCCCTCCTCCATCGTCGAGCCGGAGCTGAGATACAGGCCGCGCAACGGTGCGGCGACGACCGCACCGATCACGGTCAGGCTGATCCAGCCACCGCGACGGACCAGCCCGCTTCGCCCGCCTAGGACGAACGCCCGGCGGTCGCCGGTCTCGCGTGTGCCGCGTCGCAGGCGAGCCCAGGCCCGCCGCAGGATCGGGGCGAGCCCGACGCCGGCGAGGATGCACAGCACCGGTTCGGCCGGGGCTCGGAATCGGGTGGTGCCGTAGGCGTAGGCGGCCGTGATCGTCACCGAGACGATCTGGGCCACGAGCGGCCAGATCTGTTGGCGCCGTCGGCGCAGGCCGACGAAGCCCGCCGCCCCGAGACCGACCAGTCCGTAGTAGTAACCGAGCCCGACCCGCGCCCAGCCCACGTTGCGACCTTCGATGGCGGCGAACTCGGTGTTCTGCCATGGCCGGAACAGCTCCCACTGCCGGCCGACCCGGGCCGCGACCACCTTGGGCAGTTGCGAGAGGTGGTCCTTGGCGTATTCGATCCCCCGTTTGCGCCAGTAGTTGGACTTCTCGGCCTCGTCGCCCGGCGGGTCGCCGCCGATCCGGGCGCGGATCTGATCCTGGCAGTCGAACAGCCAGAAACCGAGGAACTTGCCCGAGTAGGTCTCGTCGCAGTTGGCGTAGACGATCAACTCGTTGCCGTTGGTCGACAGCGGGACGGCGACATTGAACCGGGCGGAGTTGCGGATCGCCCATGGGGCGATCACGGCCAGGCACGCCGCAGCGGCGAGCGCGAGATGAGCGAGCCGGCGCTTCATCGGCCAGCGGCGTTCCGTCAGGAACCATGGCGCGATCATCAGCGGGCCGAGCAGCAGACCCTCGCCGCGGGTGAGCGCGGCCAGGCCGACGAGTGCACCGGCGACGACGGCCAGCAGGGTGCGCCGCGGCCGGTCGCGCCATTGGTACATCGTCCAGACCGAGGCCGTTGTCAGCAGGGCGAACAGGCCTTCGGGGAAGAGCACCCCGTCGATCATCCAGAGATTCGGGTAGCAGGCGGCCAGAACGGCGGCAACCAGCCCGGCCTGAGGCCCGGCGAGTCGTCGGCCGATCACCCCGACGATGAACACCGTGCCGGCACCGATGGCCAGCGAGATCATCTTGTGATCGAAGTAGGTGACGCCGCCGAACCGCGACGTCAGCGAGAGCATCATCGGGTACAGCGGGCCGTGCAGCGCACTGGCGATCCGCCGGCCGTGGGCGATCCAGT
>JANMJD010000117.1:0-1578 GCA_031371195.1 Actinomycetes bacterium
GGGGTGGGCGCGGGGGCTCGTTACGCGGCGCGCCGCTACGGGGTGCATTCGGCGATGCCGAGCGCGGTGGCGCGGCGGCGCTGCCCCGAGGCGGTGTTCCTGCCGGGTGACCACGAACTGTACGGCAACGTCTCGAGCGACGTGTTCGACGTCTTCCGGTGCTTCACCCCGTCGGTCGAGGGCCTGTCGCTCGATGAGGCGTTCCTCGATCTGACCGGCGCGATCCGCCTGCTCGGACCGGCGACCGAGATAGCCGCCACGATCCGCGCCCGGATCCGTGACGAGCTCGAACTCGGTTGCTCGGCGGGGATCGCGCCGAACAAGTTCCTCGCCAAGCTGGGCTCCGAGGCCGCCAAACCCCGGGCCCGCCCGGCGGGTATCACGCCAGGTCGCGGCGTGGTCGAGGTCCGGCCCGGCGGGGAGCTGGCGTTCCTCCATCCGCTGCCGGTGGGGGCGCTGTGGGGTGTAGGTCCGGCCACGTTGTCGCGCCTCGAACGCCTCGGGGTGGCGACGGTCGGCGACCTGGCCGCGCTCGGTGAGAACGTCCTCACGAGCGCCCTCGGCCAGGCCCACGGCCGCCATCTGCATCGCCTGGCCCACGGGGTCGACGACCGCCCCGTCGAGGTCGACCGGGCGGCCAAGTCGATCGGTCACGAGGAGACCTATCCGCACGACCTGTTCGAGCCGGATGTGGTGCGGGCCCAGGTGGTTCGCCTGGCCGACGGTGTGGCGGCGAGACTGCGGCATCACGGTGTCGGGGCGCGCACGGTCACCCTCAAGGTGCGCTTCGCCGGGTTCACCACGGTCACCCGGTCCACGAGTTCACGTCAGCCGGTGACGACGGCGCAGGCGGTCCTCAAGCTGGTGCTGCCGTTGCTCGATGCGATCGATCCATCGCCCGGGATCCGGCTGCTGGGCGTCAGCGGGTCGAACCTCGCCGAGCCCCATGAACAGCTCAGTCTCGACCAGGTCGACGCCGAGCACGACGTCGACGAGGCATGGCAGCGGGCGAGCGCCGTGATCGACGGCATTCGCGACCGGTTCGGTACTTCGGCCATCGGTCCGGGCAGCGCGATGCGGTCGGGCAAGCTCGCCCCGGTGCGCACCGGAGCCCAGCAGTGGGGCCCGGACGCCTCCCTCACGGACAGCGGCGGCGACGATCGACGGAGCGGTCCGACGGGGCCGTATCCGAAGAAGTGAACGGTTCGATCACAACGCGCGTTGTATCGCGTCGGGGAACGTGGGAAGATAGGCCTAGCTTCTACGGTGAATTCGGTGTAAGCCAGGAGACGATTTCATGCCGCTCTCGGAAGACGAACAGCGCATCCTCAAACAGATCGAGGAGCAGTTCTACACCGACGACCCGAAATTTGCCCAGCAGGTAGGCGCTGCGTCACTGTACCGCCACGCACTGCGTCGCATTCGGTGGGGAGCCGCCGGAGTCGTTGCAGGACTGGCGTTTCTGGTCGCCACTCTTCAGGTGCATTTCCTGCTGTCGTTCCTCGGATTCCTGGCCATGCTGGCCTGTGCTTTCGTGATCGAACGCAACGCGCGCATCGTCGGACGCATTGGGGTGCA
>JANMJD010000138.1:0-6919 GCA_031371195.1 Actinomycetes bacterium
CCCAGATTCCGGCCCTCGGCCACGTCGCGTAGCAACCGCCGCATGATCTTTCCGGAGCGGGTCTTGGGGAGGTCGGGGGTGTAGTAGATGGTCTTGGGCTTGGCGATCGCCCCGATCTCCTTGGCGACGTGGTCGCGCAAGACCCGCTCGTCGACCTCCAGGCCGCCGCGCAGGGTCACATAGGCGATGATCGCCTGGCCGGTGGTGGCGTCGTTGGCGCCGACCACGGCCGCCACGGCGACCGACGGAAGCGACACCAGCGCGGACTCGACCTCGGTGGTCGAGATGCGGTGGCCCGACACGTTCATCACGTCGTCGACCCGGCCGAGCAACCACAGGTAGCCGTCGTCGTCGAGCTTGGCGCCGTCGCCGGCGAAGTAGCGACCCTCGAAGCGCGACCAGTACGTCTGCTGATACCGCTCCGGGTCGCCCCAGATGCCCCGCAGCATGCCCGGCCATGGCTGGGTCAACGTGAGGTATCCACCGCCCACCGCCACCGGTTTGCCGGCATCGTCGACGAGTTCGGCGGCGATACCCGGCAAGGGGAACGTCGCCGAACCGGGTTTGGTCGTGGTGGCGCCGGGAAGCGGGCTGATCATGATCCCACCGGTCTCGGTCTGCCACCACGTGTCGACGATCGGGCACCTCGACTGGCCGATGTGCTCGTGGTACCACATCCACGCCTCGGGGTTGATCGGCTCACCCACCGAACCGAGCAGTTTGAGCGACGACAGGTCGTGCTTCGCCGGCTCCTGCGCCCCCCACTTCATGAACGTCCGGATCGCCGTCGGGGCGGTGTAGAACTTGGTCACGCCGTACTTCTCGACGATCGACCACAGGCGATCGTTGCCGGGATAGTTGGGCACGCCCTCGTAGATGACCTGGGTGCAGCCGTTCGACAGCGGTCCGTAGACGATGTAGCTGTGGCCGGTGATCCAGCCCACATCGGCGGTGCACCAGTACACGACGGTCTCGGGATGGAGGTCGAACACGTACTTGTGGGTGAACGTGACGTGGGCCAGGTATCCGCCCGACGTGTGCATGATTCCCTTGGGTGTGCCCGTCGTGCCCGAGGTGTACAGCAGGAACAGCAGCTGTTCGGAGTCCATCGGCTCGGCCGGGCAATCATCCGACGCCGTCGCCATCAGCTCGTGGTACCAGTGGTCCCGGCCCGCGGTCATCGTCACGTCGTTCCCGCCCCGGCGCACGACGACGACATGCTCGATCGTCGGGGTGCTGTCGAGTGCCTCGTCGGCCGCAGCCTTGAGGGGGAACACCTCGCCCCGGCGGTAGCCGCCATCGGCCGTGATCAGTACCTTGGCCTCGGCGTCGTTGATCCGATCGGAGAGGGACTGGGCGGAGAACCCGCCGAACACCACCGAGTGGGCTGCGCCGATGCGCGCGCACGCCAGCATCGCCACCGCAGCCTCGGGAATCATCGGCAGATAGATGTTGACCCGGTCGCCCCGGGTGACACCGAGGCCCTTGAGCACATTGGCAAAGCGCTTCGTCTCATCGAGCAACTCGGTGTAGGTGATCGTGCGGGTGTCGCCGGGCTCGCCTTCCCAGTGAATCGCCACCTTGTCGCCGCGTCCGGCCTCGACGTGCCGATCGAGGCAGTTGTACGAGACGTTGAGTCGGCCGCCGACGAACCATTTCGAGTACGGCAGATTCCACTGACAGATCGTCTCCCACTCGGTGTCCCACGAGACCAGATCGGCTGCCTGACGAGCCCAGAATCCCTGGTAGTCCTCGTTGGCCTCGTCGTACAGATACGTGCCGGCGACCAGCGCGTCGCGCTTGAACGCCTCCGACGGCGGGAACCGACGGTTCTCCGCCGCGAGTGCCTCGATGCCAGTGGACTCTTCGGCCATGTCGTACAACCCCCGTGTCGGCAACCGTGGTAGGACGACGGCGAGCCTAGATCAATGGGCTAATCGCGGAAGTTTTCGAACTGGAGGGGGATGCCGAGGTCGGCCCCCTTCAACAACGTCATCACGGCCTGCAGATCGTCGCGCTTCTTGCCGGTCACCCGCACCTGCTCGCCCTGGGTCTGGCTGGAGATGCCCTTGGGACCCTTCTCCTTGATCATCCGGTTGATCTCGCGGGCCTTGTCGGACGAGATGCCCACCTTGATCGTGACCACCTGGCGGACCGTGGTGTGGGTCGCCTCCTCGACGGTGCCGTACTCGACCCCCTTGAGCGAGACGCCGCGCTTGACGAGCCGCTCCTCGACGACTTGGCGCAGGGCGACCAGCCGATCGTTGCTGACGGTCCGCAGGGTGAGGACCAGGTCCTTCTGCTCGATCGACGAATCGGTGTTCTTGAAGTCGAAGCGGGTCCCGATCTCGCGTTGCGCCTGGTCCACGGCGTTGCGGACCTCTTGGCGATCGACTTCGGAGACGATGTCAAAGCTCGGCATACCTCCGAAAGTACCCCTCCGGGAAGGGTTCGCGCGGTATCGCCTGGAGTGAGCCCCCTTCGGGCCGCTACGATGTGGCCCGCCTGGGTCGATGCCCGAGTGGCCAAAGGGAGTTGACTGTAAATCAACCGGCTTCGCCTACGGAGGTTCAAATCCTTCTCGGCCCACCACCAGGAGCGGTTCGCACGCTGCGAGCCACTCCGGCGATACAGAGGAATTCGCGACCGCGTTGCGGGTTCCGCCACAACGAGAAGGACCCGGCCGCTACGGCCGGGTCCTTCCGATATGTACAGTTACAACGGCGGCGGACAGCGCACGAACTACGCGTACGCCGACGGTCCCGACTACAGCTACAGCTCGAACCCGTCGGGTGACCTGATCGTTACCGCCTCCACAACGGGAGCGGTCACTCAGAGCCGCTACGTTGTCGGCCATCAACGCGTCACGCGCAAGGTGCTCAACAGCATCGACCGGTTCCACGCGGACATCAACCGTCGCAAAGAACGAGTCGCCACACAGGTCGTCCGTCTGCTCGCCGACCCGAGCCGGCCGACACCGTACGCTCAACCAGATCAGGACCTACAGGGCCTCGTCGCCCGCTGGCACGATTGGAACTACGGCCGCGACGTCCTCCAAGACCTCTCCACCAGAATGCTCTCCCGATGACCTCCACCCTGCTCCGCAACATCGAGTTCGACTACCACCCCACGTGTCCGAATGGCCGGTGGAGGCTATCGAACGGTCCTCGACCGCGGTCAGCTCAGCGAATGGCCTCGCCTTGCCACTGAGATCCAGAACCGCCCGAGGGGATACGTCGCCCGGACGGTGACTGACCTGGTCGAGACTCCGACTACTGTGGCATCGGCCCCGCCATGCCCCGCGTCATCGCTGAGGTCGCGGCGCGATCGACCGGGCCGGCAGGGAGCGGTTCGCAGCGCAGATCCGGGAGTGGCGCCATCAGACCGGACTGAACCAGGTCGAGTTCGCCACGATCGACGGCACATCAGCGTCACGGCTATCGGCGTACAAGAACGCCCGGGTCGCTCCGACGACGGATATTCTCGGCCAGATCGAGCAACTCGCCCACCGATAGCCTTGCGCTTGGTCAGCTGTACTCGAGCGCCGGGTACCAGTCGCTTCCTCGGCCACCCGGCGTGAGATCGAGGATGTTCCACAGCATCACGTCAGGGGCGAGGTGAGGATCGAAGCCGGGATCGGCGATCTCGTTTCCGCCTTCCGCACCCCAGAAGTGGTGGACGGCGCGACCGCTCCGCACCCATACGTCGAGCCCCGCGCCCTCGCCACCATCGGGTGACAACATGTGGTAGTCAGAGGCGAAGTCGTCGCCGATCGTCTCGTAGAAGCGCAGGTTTTGCCACCCCCGCTCCCGGGCGAAGGCCAGCTGGCGGCCGACCGGTGAACGGCCGATCACCGCCACGCTCACCCGCTGCTCGATGTCCCGGGACGGCTGGTCGAGCGTGCCGAGGAACGAGGTGCACATAGGACACGGACGCTCGCGCTCGGGCCCGAACATCCAGAAGTACGTGAACAACGTCTCGTGCCGACCGAACAGATCGGCAAGGCCCACCTCGGCGTCCTGCTCGTTCCGGAACCGGTAGTCAGCGGCCTCACCACCGAGGGGAAGCGCCCGCCGTTCCTCCGCAACCTGCTGAATCAGGCGGCGAAGCTCGATCTCCGATGCAAGAAGCGACGTACGCGCCTGCCGATACTCCTCGCTGTCGTTCGGATACGCCCTGTTCCCCACTCGGGCCAGATCGCCGGCCGGGGTGAGCGCGCCGTTGCGCTCCGGAATTGGGTGTCCATCGCTGTCGGTCATTGTCGGCCCTTCACTGTCGAGCGGCTTGCCGCGGCGTCGGCCTCGGCGACTTCGCGGAGTCGGTCGAGCATGGTGCGCCAGCTCTCCTTGAACTGTTCGGCCTCCTTTGCCGACGAGGCACCGTTCTGGGTGAGCGTGAGCTTTGTGGAGGAACCGTCCTGGTCGAGGTGCCATGCCACGCGGTGGTAATTCTCGGGTGTGTCCTCGACGCCGGACATGGCGCTGAAGTGGGTATGCACTAGCCGCGAGCCTGGTTTGACCTCGATGACCTCGCCCTTGTCCTCGTAGCCCTTTCCGTTGTACTCACCCGACCAGGTGATCGGGGAGCCCGGCTGCCAAGTGCTCTTTACGCGCGCTCCCATCATCCACTCGCTCACGAGGTCGGTATCGGTCAGTACCTTCCACACCCGGTTGGCATCCGTGTGGATCATTCGGGTCACGGTGACGTCATGATCAGTCATTGGGTTCCCTCCTTGTACGACTCGGTCATGGAGGTTCCCCGTTCAACGCCGTTTCAAACCGGCTCAGCCGTCGGACGCGCGACATCGAACCACGATGCCGCGGCTGTCATCGATGCCGCCTCTGTTCCACCCCCAGCCGCGCTCGGCGGCGAGCACACCACCTCTCGATCGGAATTGCCGTGGCAATCGACGACCGTTCGGCACACGTCAGTCTGCCGCCCCGTCGCGTTGCGGCGAGATCCAACCAAGCCGTGACTAGCCCGACCCCGGTTCGCCTGCGGTCGTGTTGGGACTTGGGTGCCTGGGGTTCGGGGCGGGGCGGAGCCCCCGCTCGGTCGTGAGCCCTGATGGTCGTGGTGGTCAGGCAGCGGGTGCGAGGGTGACGGTGTGGCCGAAGGCTTGGAGTTGGCGGACGAGGTTGCGAGTTCCCTCGCTCACGTGGGTTGAGCCCGACCGGAGGACGGTCCGCAGGCGACGAGAGCTTCACGGTCGATCGCCGACAGCCAGACGGGTGACTCGTACGGTCTCAGCCGTGGATGAGCAGGGCACGCACGGCGCGGCGGAGGGCGTCGACACCCAGGTCGGAGGTGACGCTCACCCAGAACACGTCGTCGGGATCGAGGTAGCAGGCCCGGCTGACGTCGCGTCGACGTCCGGGTAGCTTCGACGGGCGGACCTTGTCGGCCTTGGTGGCCACGACCATGTGGGGCCGCTCGTGATGCCGAAGCCAATCGAGCATCTGCAGATCGAGCTTCGTCGGACCGATCTCGCCGTCGACGAGCACGAACAGCATGCTCAGCGACTCACGTTTCATCAAATACGACTCGATCATCGCCGGCCACCCCGACTTCTCCTTCTTCGATACCGCCGCATAGCCGTAGCCGGGCAGGTCGACCACGCCGTGTTCAACGATCGACATCGGCGTCACCGGTTCGTCCCCCGGCTTGGCCAGGGAGAAGAGGTTGATCACCCTGGTGCGCCCTGGGGTCTTTGAGACCTGGGCCAGGCCCTTGCGGCTGGCGAGTTTGTTGATCAGGGACGACTTTCCCACGTTCGAACGTCCGACCATCGCCACCTCGGCCGTCGTCACAGGGAGTTGGGCGAGCGTCGTCGCCGAACGAACGAATCGTAGGTCAAGAGGTCGTTCGCTCATCGTTGGCCCAGTTTGGTGGCGCCACGCGGCAGCAGGCATTGCATCAGGGCCACCGAGAGCCACCGGTTGAACTTGCGCCCCACCTCGCGTTCGATTCCGACGAGTTCGAACCCGCAGGCCCGGTGCAACGCCTGGCTGGCCGCCCCACCAACCTCGATCCGGGCCATCACCGAGTGGAATCCCGACGTCTCGGCGACATCGAGGAGGTGTTCGAGCAGGAATCGTCCCATCCCGCGACCGTGGATGTCGCGTCGGACGTAGACCGAGTTCTCGACGGTCGTGCGGTAGGCGGCGCGTTCCTTGTACGGCGAGAGCGAGGCGAATCCGACGATGTCGGACGGGTTGTCCGAGGGTGTGGCGACGATGGCGGCGAATGCTCCCGATCGCGCCGCCAGCCATTGCCGCTGGTCGTCCAGGGTGCGGGGCACCAGATCGAACGTGGCGGTGGTGTTCTCGACCTCGTAGTTGTAGATCGCGCGGATCGCCTCGGCGTCGGCCGCGACGGCGGGACGCACGGCGAGGAGGGCAACTTCGGGCACGTCATGCACGGTATCCGCGTGTCGCTGCGACCGAGCGGGCAGAATTCGGCCAAACCGCTTGGTCGGACCCCGGTGGATGGCGCTATCATCTTCTCCCGGTCCGCGGCTTTGCCGCGCCCCGCCCTCTTAGCTCAGATGGTAGAGCAACGCCATGGTAAGGCGTAGGTCGTCGGTTCGATTCCGACAGAGGGCTCGACCAGCCTGGTCGGGTTCGCCCGAGCAGTGGCAAAGCCCTGGCGGCGTAGCTCAGTTGGTCAGAGCATCCGGCTCATAATCGGAAGGTCATCGGTTCGATCCCGATCGCCGCTACTACAACATCCAGTCCCCAACACCTCCAAGCTTCATCAATGAAGGAGAGCGCCTCCTATGTCCAAGGCAAAGTTCGAGCGGAATAAGCCGCATGTGAATATCGGTACTATGGGTCATATTGATCATGGTAAGACGACGTTGACGGCGGCTATTTCGAAGACGTTGGCGGGTAAGGGTTTGGCGAATTATACGCCGTTT
>JANMJD010000157.1:0-22828 GCA_031371195.1 Actinomycetes bacterium
GCGGCGCATCGTCGGCCTCGGCTCGATCCCCTACGCGGGCAACCACGGGATGGAGCTGCTGCGCCGCGGGGCGGTCAGCGCCGAGCTCGACCCCGAGGCCGAGCGCTGGACCGACCGCGTCCACGCGATCGTCGACCGCGCCGGTGAGGAGCGCCTGCGCGCCGCCGGGCTGCGCTGGGAGGACAAGGGACCGATCGTCGCGCTGCACTGGCGCGCCGCCGAGGACGAGGTCGCCGCGGAGAGCCTGGCACGCGACCTGGCGCTCGCCGCGCGTGAGGCCGGGCTCGTGATCCACGAGGGCCGCAAGGTGATCGAGCTGCGCCCGCCGGTCCCGATCAGCAAGGCCCGCGCCGTGCGCCGGCTGCTGGAGGGTGTCGACGTCGATGTCGCGCTGTACGCGGGCGACGACCGCACCGACGTGGACGCGTTCCAGCTGCTCGCGTGCGGGCTCTACGCCGTGGTGCTGATGCTCGGCATCGGCATCCTCCTTCGTCGCTATCGTTGGCTGGAGCGATGATGTCGCTCCCCGCACCCGATCCCGCAGCCCGGGTGGGCGGCGATCCTGCGTTCGTCGCCGACGCCAGCGTGGTGGTCGACGGGGTGTCGGTGTGGTTCGGGCCGAAGGTGGCGCTGTCCGAACTGAGCTGTTCGTTCGGGCCGGGCGTCACCGGCCTGCTCGGCCCGAACGGGGCCGGTAAGACGACGTTGATGCGGGCGGTGACCGGGCTGTTCGGGGTCAACCAGGGCACCGTGCGCGTCGAGGACCGTGACCCACGCCGTCATCGCGACGTCCACCGCTACCTGGCGCTGGTGCCAGAGGACGAAGCGGTGCCGGCCGGTTTGACCGCCCGGCAGTTCGTCCGATATGTCGCCGATCTCCATCGGGTCGCCGACCGTTCGGCGCCCGAGCGAGCGCTGGCCACCGGCGACCTGCTCGAGGTGGGCGATCGGCTGGTCGGCGGTTTCAGCAAGGGGATGCGCCAGCGAACCAAGATCGCCGCCGCCCTCGTCACGGATCCCCGGGTGATGGTGCTCGACGAACCCCTGAACGGGGCCGACCCGGTGCAGCGCAGTCATTTGATCACCCTGTTCAAGGAGCTGGGGGCGCAGGGGCGCACGGTGATAGTCAGCTCGCACGTGCTCAACGAGGTCGAACGGCTGGCCGAGCGAGTGATCGTGCTCATCCACGGCCGGCTGGCCGCAGCCGGCGGTCACCGGGCGATCCGCGATGCGATGGACGACCGGCCGCGCCACGTTCTCGTGCGGTGCGACGACCGCCGGCGGCTGGCGTCGGCCCTGGTCGGCCTCGGGTCCGTTGCCGGGGTGACCTTCGACCCGGTCCGCGACGGACTCGTCATCCAGACGCTGAGCGCCCGCGAGCTGGCCACCTCGTTGCCGAGGGCCGCCCGTGATTCGTCGGTGCGCCTCACCGAGGTGCGGGCGTTGGACGACTCGCTCGAGAGCCTCTTCCGGGAGCTGGTGAGATGACGACGACGACACCGCCGGCCGTGCATCGGCCTCGGTCGCGGTTCGCCGCCATCGTCCGCTACACGCTGCGGTCCTGCGTTCCGCCGCGGCGGTGGACGGCATTGCTGCTCCCATGCGCCGGTGCACTGCTGTTCGGGCTGCTCGTGCACGCGGTCGACCAGCCCGCCGAGCGAGCCTTCGCCAATGTCGCCGCCGAGGGCATCTTCGGCCTGGTCCTGCCGGTGGCGGCCCTGATAATCGGCGACGCGGTGCTCGGGGCCGAGGTGCGTGCCGGCACCTTCCATTTCACCTGGCTGAGCCCGGTGCCGATCTGGCAGATCGTGCTCGGGCGCTGGTTGGGCGGCTCGATCCTCGCCGTCTTGACGATCGCACCGTCGTGCGCACTCGCCGCCGTGGTGGCCGGGACGCCGGGCGGCGCCGGTGCGGCGTTCGTCGCCGCCGCAGTCGGCAGTGTGGCGTACATCGCCCTGTTCATCGCCATCGGCTGCATCACCCGCCGGACCGCAGCCTGGTCTCTGGCTTTGGTCTTCCTGGTCGAGCGGCTGCTCGGCGCGGCCCTGACCGGAATCGCCCAGCTCTCGCCGACCTGGGAGTCGCGGGCGATCTTCGTCGGCTATCTCGACAATCCGCCGGACCGCCTGATCCGGGCCGGGATCCCCCAGGGCGGCGGTGCTGTAGTGCGGCTGGCGGTGGTGTCGGTCGTCGCCTTGGCCATCGCCAACTGGCGGATGGCCCATATGCGTATCTCGGGCGCCAGCGACTGATGGGTCGTCCCGGTGAGGAGTCGCCCGGTGGGGATCAGACGGCGAACATGCTCCGGCGGGGAGCGGGCGTGATCACGGTCGCCCCTTCGAGCGTGCCGATCGGTGTGATGCACAGGCGGGTCTCGACGCCGTCGACCGTCGATTCGCACTTGCCGCAGATGCCCTCCTGACAGCCCCGTTTGGGCCGGGTGTGGGCAGCGACCTCGCGTATCGCTTTCAGCGCCGCCATCGTCGGGTCGGCGGTGATCGTGTACGAGACGCCGTCGACGAGCAGGCTGACGGTGACCGGGGGTTCGCCGTGGCCGGCGAATCCGCCGCCGTCGAAGATCGGAGTCTCGGTGACAGGCATTACGGCAACGTACGACGCCCAGGCGGCTCCGGCCAGCCGAACGGTCTGATATGCGGAACGGTGTCCTTGTCGGTGGAACGGGTGGTGTGTCACCGTTCACACGTCCGGGGGCTGAGTCGGACTTCCGCGTTTCGAATGAAGGAGTGAGTCGTGGCATTTGATGGTGAAGATTTCGTCGAGTCGATGCGGGCCGAGTTGGTCGCGTCGGGCCGGACCCTCGACCAGGCCGATTGGGTGAAGCGGGTCGAACAGGGCGAGGCCACCCCGCAGGATCTCGTCGGGTGGGCGCGCCAGCACTACTGGGGGGTCACGTACCACACCCGCCGGTTCCTCTCGATCTGGGTCGGCCGGATCCCCTATGAGATGACCGAGGCGACGATCGAGAACATCGGCGAGGAGGTGCTCGGCATCCAGTCGAAGTCGGGCTTCGGCCACCTTCACTGGCTGTTCGAGTTCACCCGAGCCCTCGGTGCCCCCGACGAGGCCATCACCCTGGCGACGCCGAATGTCGAATGTGTCCTGTCGGAGAGCTTCCTGTACAACCTGGCCCATCAGCGGCCGTGGTACGAGTTCCAGTTCGGCGCGTCGCTCGGTATCGAGAACCAGATTCCTCCGGCCTACATCAAGGTCGTCAATGGTTTCAAGGAGCACTACTCCGAACTCCTCCAGCCCGAGGACTACGCCTTTCACACCATTCATATCTCGGTCGACGAGGACCACGGCGGCCAGGTCGGGCCGTTCGCCGAGAAGTACCTCGACACCGACGAGAAGCGCAGGTCCGCCCGCGGGGCCTACTTCGCCGGCGCCGAGGCCACCCGCCGGTGCTGGGACGCGTATGCCGGCGTGACCTGGTGATCACGACCGTCTTCTTCGACGAGTACACCGACGACCACCATCCGATCGTCGGCGGCAAGTGCGCCAGCCTCGGCGCGATGACCATCGCGGGGTTGCCGGTTCCCGTCGGATTCGCCGTCACCACCCACGCGTTCGACATCTCCGTCGGGCGACATGGGGCGGGTGCGGAGATCTGGCGGCATCTCGATGGGCTCGACACGTCCGACATGGCGGCGTTGTCGGCCGCCGGCAGCGCCTGTCGCCAGGCCGTGCGGGACCATGGCGTACCCACCGACATCGAGGCTTCGATCCGGGCCTCGTATCAGGTGCTGTGCGATCGCACCGGCGTGGCCGACATACCGGTCGCCGTCCGGTCGAGCGCCACGGCCGAGGATCAGCCCGACGCCAGCTTTGCCGGTCAGCAGGACACGTATCTGTGGATCCACGGTGCCGACGAGGTGATCAACCACGTCATCCGCTGCTGGGCGAGTTTGTACACCGATCGGGCGATCGCCTACCGCTACGACCAGGGATACTCCAGCCAGGACGTCTCGATGGCGGTCGCCGTGCAGCAGATGGTCCAGGCCGAGGCCGCCGGGGTGGCGTTCACGCTCGATCCGACAAACGGTGACCGCAGCAAGGTGGTCATCGACTCGGCCTTCGGGCTCGGCGAGACGGTGGTATCAGGCACCGTCACCCCCGACAACTTCGTCGTCGACAAGATCGTCTTCGAGATCGTCAAGCGGACGATCTCGGCCAAGGAGGAGGAGTGCATCGTCGCCGACGGCGGCGTCGTGCATCGGCCGTTGTCGGCCGAGCGGTCGGTCGAGCCAAGTATCACCGACGCAAACATCAAGGCCGTGGCGCGGCTCGCCCGCCTGGCCGAGAAGCACTTCGGGCGTCCGCAGGACATCGAATGGGCGATCGTCGGCGACACGATCCATCTCCTGCAATCCCGACCGGAAACCGTGTGGAGCAACAAGCCGCGTCCGACGGTCTCGACCGGGGTGCAGTCGGGTGTCGGGGGAATCGTGAACATGCTGCTCAATCCCGTCAAAGTCCGCGAGAAATCAAACTGAATCCGTTGCAATTCCGATCCACACCAATGAGCGATAACAGGGGAATACACGACAATGACTGAGACTCGATTCGGCAGCCCGTTCGACCAGCCGACACCTGAGGGGGCCGAGGGTTGGGAGGAGATGTACAGCTACTCGCTGCTGTTCAGCGAGCAGCGCAGGGCGTATGAGGACAACGCTTTCTGGTTCCGCGACTCCATCCACCTGCCGTCGGTGATGCCGCCGTGGGACATGACGTTGGTCCAGTGGGCGTTCGGCTCGCTGGGGGCCTACAACAGCCGTCATTACATGGTGCCGCCGGCGATGGGTATCGACGTGCGCATCCTCAACGGCTACATGTTCCTGACGCCGGTGCCGGTGGCCGATCCTGAGGAGATCGGTCGACGCGTCCCGTTGTTCATGGAGCGCGCCGGGTTCTACTTCGGCAACTGGAACGAGTTGGAAGACAAGTGGCTGGTCAAGGCCAAGGACCTCATCGCCCAGCTCGAGGCGATCTCGTTCGCCCCGCTGCCCGACATGGTAGATCTCGAGGTGGTCACCTCGGCGGTGGGCAAATCGAACCTGTACGACCTGCAGCACAGCTATCACCAGTTGCTCGACGCGGCGCTGCTGTTGTGGCAGTACCACTTCGAGTTCCTCAACCTCGGCTACGCCGCGTATCTCGACTACTTCACGGTCTGCAAGCAGGTCTTCCCCAACATCCCCGACCTGGCGATCGCCAAGATGGTCGCCGGCATCGAGGTCGACCTGTTCCGTCCCGACCAGGAGCTGCGCAAACTCGCCCGTTCGGCCGTCGCCTCAGGTCTCGGCGATGCGTTGTGTGAGGGCACGGTGGACGGTGCGCTGGCAGCGGTAAAGGGCATGGACGGCGGAGAGGCGTGGCTCGACGAGTATCAGGCCGCCCAATATCCGTGGTTCAACTATTCAAATGGCTCGGGCTTTTACCACACCGATGCGGTATGGGCCGACCGCATCGACATCCCGTTCTCGTTCATGCGCGGCTACATCCGCAAGCTCCAGAACGGTGAGGAGATCGACACCCCGGTCGAGGAGATCGCCGCCGAGCGCGACCGCGTCGCCTCCGAATACGCCGACCTGCTCGACGGTGACGATCTGGCCAACTTCCAGGGCAAACTCGGTCTGTCGCGGACCGTCTTCCACTATGTGGAGAACCACAACTTCTACGTCGAGCACTGGGGTCACTCGGTGATGTGGCGCAAGATGCGGGAGCTGTCGAACGTGTTGTCGAAGGAAGGCTTCTGGGACGACATCGACGACATCTTCATGCTCAAGAAGGAAGAGGTCACCGACGCGATCACCGATGCGACGTTCGCCTGGGGCGCAGGTGTCGAGCCGGCCGGCAAGTACCACTGGCCGGCCGTCGTCGCCCGGCGGCGCAAGATGCTGGCGGCGTGTCAGGCATGGGATGCTCCGCCGGCCCTGGGGGAGCCGCCCGAGGTCATCGCCGAGCCCTTCACGATCATGCTCTGGGGCATCACCTCGGAGTCGGTGCAGAAATGGCTCGGCGGCATGTCCGATACCGGCGGCCTCAGTGGCTTCGCCGCCTCGCCCGGTGTCGCCGAGGGCATCGCCCGGGTGCTGACCAACGCCGAGCAAGTGGCCGACATCCAGGACGGAGAAATCCTCGTCGCCCCGCTGACAGCACCGTCGTGGGCGCCGATCTTCCGCCGCATCGCCGGCACCGTCACCGACTCGGGCGGGATGATGAGCCATGCCGCCATCGTCTGTCGTGAATACGGCCTGCCGGCGGTGACCGGCACCGCCTTCGCCACCAAGGCGATCAAGACGGGCATGAGGGTGCGCGTCGACGGCAACAACGGCGTCGTCACGATCCTCGATTGACATGACCGGGGTGGGTGACCGGTGGCCCGTCGACCGCCGGTCACCTACGCTACGTTCGCTGGGGATGGGGACAGGCAGATGGATCAGCTTTCGACGGTGACCAAGGCACTGACTGTGCTGCAGGCGTTCAGCTATGAACAGCCGGTGATCGGCGTGTCGGAGCTGGCCCGCAAGCTCGGCATGGGCAAGTCGAGCGTGCATCGCATTCTGTCGACCCTGTTGGAAGCCGGTTTCGTGCAAAAGACGGCCGACGATCGGTACCGCCTGGGGTTGAAGCTCTACGAACTCGGCCAACAGGTGGTTCATTCCATCGAGCTGCGCGAGGTTGCCCATCCGATCCTCGAGCGCCTGCGCAACGAGATCGGCGAGACGGTCCACCTGGCCGTGCTCGAGGGCACCGATGTCGTCTACGTCGATCGGTTCGAATCACCGTCGACGCTGCGCATGTTCGCCAAGGTCGGCCGGCGCATGCCGGCCCATTCGACCTCGTCGGGCAAGTGCATGCTGGCCTTCGGAACGCCGGCGTCGACCGAGGCGGTACTGAACGGCGGTCTGCGCCGGCTGGGACCTCGAGGAATCACCACGAAGAGCACGCTCATCGATGCCCTGCTCAAGATCCGCGCCGACGGCTATGCCGTGAGCGTCGAGGAGGGCGAGGTCGGCGTGATGTCGATCGGGGCGCCGATCTTCGGCCACGACGGAACGTGCATCGCGGCCGTCTCGGCGGCCGGCCCGCTGATCCGAATGAAGGCCGAACGCATGCCGGTGTACGTCACCCAGGTACGACGGTGCGCCATCGAGATCAGCGAGGCGATGGGGTTCGGGACGAGGGCTCGGCGCCCGGCCAGCTGACCGCATTGCGCCGTTTGAGGCCGTCGGCCCGGGCCTCGGGGATGAGGACGGCGGCCGAGATCACCATCAGGACCGCGGCGATGTATGCCACGGCATGGAGTGAGAACCGCTCGATGACCACGAAGGCGAGCAATGGCGCGAACAAGGCCCGCACCCCGGTGAAGAACGTGTGCAATCCCATGTAATCGGCTACCCGCCCCGGCGGAGCGAACTTCGTCACCCACAGGCTCCACATCAGGTCGCCTCCGGCGGTGGCGACCCCGAGCGTCACAGCTCCGATGGCCAATCCGATGTCGCTCGTTCCCGAGAAGAACGCCGCCACGTACAGGGCGAACAGCACGTTGACCGCGGCGCGGGCGGCGAAGAACGACACGCGGTCGAACATTCGGCCGAACACCGGCAGGAGCACCAGGCGAACGATGGCCGGGATGGTGACGGTGAGCAGCACGATCTTGGCGGCGGTGGCGTGGACGCCGTACTTCTCGACGGCGAGATACTCGACCCGCAGAGGCAGCAGCATCAGGTTGCCGAAGCCCATCAGCATCCATGAGCCGAGCGTCAGACGGAGCTGACGGTCGTCGCCGAGGAGATGGAAGTGCGGCCACGGCCGATCTGCGCCGGGGATGCGGGGGAGCGATTCCGACGGGATCTGGGCCTGGCAGAGTGCCGCGACCGCCAGGGCGATCCCACCGCCGATCACGATCCATCGCCACGAACCAGGGTCGCGTTTGAGTGCAGCGCCCATGACCAACCCGGCGGCGGCCGACACCGCAACCTTGATCGACATGCCCCGGCCGACGCGTTTGCCCCGCTCGCGCACCGGGAAGTTGCGTTCGTAGGTGGCGATCAGCAGCGGCATCGACAGGTTCATCGCCGCCACGGCCACGATCGCGCCTACGGCGAACGAGGACACCGCTCCCGTCGCCGAGAATACGAATGCCACCGCGCCGATCAATGAGATCGCGCCTGCCACGGTCATCGCCGGGCGCGACGAACGGCGCGCCGCCGCCGTGACGAATGGCGAAACCAGCATTCCCAAACCACCGGCGGCGGCGATCATGCCCTTGAGCAGCCCCGAAGCGCCGAACTGTTTGATCGCGATGGTCAAGATGACCGACGTCTCCAGCGGGAGGAGCACGCCGAGCGGCACCGATCGGGCCAGGTCGGCGACCTGCGTGCGGCGCACGATGGCCGGGTCATCACTCGGGAGGAACCTCGCTGATTCGGCGGGATAGGCGTCAACGGGCAACGGCAGCAGACGAGCGATGGCCCGACGCTAGCAATGCGTTCGCCGGCGGCGTGCCTCTTCACGGGTCAGCGCCCCGCCGATCACAGGACAGCCGCAGTGCTTTGCTACAACGGAGATCGGGGAAACGCAATGGGAGGGGTCACCGTGTCACAACACATCGCCGCATCCGGGTTCGAACGAGCCGAGGTGGCGAATGCGTTCGCAGAGTTCCAGCGCCGTGGTGTGGGCACCCACGACTGGCCGGCGTGGGGCGCGATCTTCACCGACGATGCTCTGTACGAGGAGCATCACCTCGGTCGGTTCCACGGCGTGACCGAGATATCCGACTGGATCGTGTCGACGATGGCGGACTATCCATCGATGACACTGTGGATCGAGTGGGCGGCGATCGACGGCGATCACGTGTGCTTCTACATCTGGAACAATCTGCCCGATCCGACCGGAGGTACGACGCGTTACGGCTTCCCGAACACGACGGTGCTCCGCTACGCGGGCGACGGGAAGTTCGATTGGGAGGCCGACTTCTACAACCCGGTCGATGCCGAAAAGGTCTTCGTCGCCTGGCTGAATGCCGGTGGCCGCAAGCACACCGCTCCCGACCGATCGCTGACCGGCGTCGATGGCTGGGCGGCTGAACCGTCGGCGACGGTGTATCCCCGCGACGAGGTCGAGCGCGAATTCGAGGCGTACCGGGGGCGGGGGCGACTGGCCGTCGCCACGGGCGATTGGGATCAGTGGGCGGACCAGTTCACCGACGATGCCCGATATCTCGAACACCACTACGGCCGTTTCGAGGGTCAGTCGGCGATCCGCGCCTGGATCACCGGCGTGATGAAGCCGTTCCCGACGATGGAATTCCCACTCAAGGTGGCCGTGATCGAGGGGAATCGGGTCGCAGCGATCATCCCCAACGTGTTGCCCGATCCAACCGGAGGCGATGGATATTTCGCCTTCGATGTCAACGTGATCCTCCATTACGCCGGCAACGGCAAGTGGAGCTACGAGGAGGACGTCTACAACCCCCGCGAGGCCGAGGCGGTGGTCGGCGCGTGGATCGCCGCCGGAGGCGTGATGCCCAGCTGAACGGCAGGTGGTTCCAGGTCGGTCGGTACCATCGGCGACCATGCCAAGCGATCAGCCGTTGTCGATGCGAGAGTTGCCGTCCCGGGCGAGGGTCGTGGTGATCGGCGGCGGGGTGATCGGCTGCTCGGTGGCGTATCACCTCGCTCACATGGGTTGGCGTGACGTGGTCGTGCTGGAACGCGACCAGCTGACGTCGGGGACGACGTGGCACGCCGCCGGGCTGATGGTCACCTTCGGGTCGACGTCGGAGACCTCGACGGAGATGCGCAAGTACACCCGCGATCTGTACGGGCGGCTGGAGGCCGAGACGGGGCAGGCCACGGGCCTGGCGCAGGTCGGGTTCATCGAACTGGCTGCCGACCAGGGTCGGTTGGAGGAGTACCGGCGGGTCTCGGCGTTCAACCGCTACTGCGGCGTGGATGTACAGGAGATCTCGCCCCGGGAGGTCGGCGAGATGTTCCCGCTGGCACGCACCGATGATCTGCTGGCCGGCTTTTATGTCGCCGACGACGGCCGCGTCAACCCCGTCGACGTGACGATGGCACTGGCGAAGGGTGCCCGCATGCAGGGGGTTCGCATCGTGGAGGGCGTTGCCGTGACCGACGTGTTGCGCCGCGACGGCACCGTCAGTGGAGTGCGGACGGCACATGGCGACATCGAGGCCGAGTACGTCGTCAACTGCGCCGGGATGTGGGCCCGCCAGTTGGGGGAGCAGATCGGCGTCAACATTCCGCTGCAGGCCGCGGAGCACTACTACCTGATCACCGAACAGATCCCCGGGCTGTCGCGCGATTGGCCGGTGATCGAGGATCCCGGCGCCTACGGCTACTACCGCGAGGAGGTCGGTGGGCTGATGATCGGGATGTTCGAGCCGGTCTGTGCCCCATGGAACGTCGGGCGGATTCCCGACGACTGCTCGTTCGCCGATCTGTCACCCGATTGGGATCGCATGGGTCCGTACCTCGAAACGGCGATGCAACGGGTGCCGATCTCGCTGGAAACCGGCATTCGCAAGTTCTTCTGCGGCCCCGAGAGTTTCACCCCCGACCTGCAGCCCGTCGTCGGCGAGGCACCCGAGTTGCGCAACTACTTCGTCGCCGCCGGCCTGAACTCCGTGGGGATTCTGACGGGGGGAGGACTTGGGCGGGTGCTGGCCCACTGGATCATCAACGGCCGTCCCGACGTCGATGTGACCGGTTTCAACATCGACCGTCTGCGGACGTATCAGTCCAACCCGGAATACCGCCGCACCCGTACCGTCGAGTCGCTCGGCATGGTCTACCAGTGTCACTACCCGGGCAGATCGATGCGTACGGCCCGCGACGCCAAGGTGTCTCCGCTGCATCAGCGCCTGGCCGATGCGGGGGCGTGGTTCAAGGACGTCAGCGGTTGGGAGAGCGCCGACTGGTACGCCGCGGCCGGAGTGACCCCCGATCCGGGGGCGCTCGGCTGGGGTCGGCCGGACTACTGGGACCGGTGGCGGGCCGAGCACGACGCCGCCCGCAACGACGTGATTGTGATGGACATGTCGTTCATGTCGAAGTTCGTGGTCCAGGGCCGCGACGCCGGTGCGCTGCTGAATCGTCTGTCGACAGCGGATGTCGATGGCGAGGAGGGGCGGATCACGTACACCCAATGGCTGAACGACGCCGGCACGTTGGAGGCCGATCTGACCGTGACCAAACTGGGCGCCGACCGTTTCTGGGTGGTGGCCACCGACACGGCCCACCGCCATGTCGAGACGTGGATGGAGCGCCATATCGGGTCGAGCCACGCGTTCGTTACCGATGTCACCTCGGGATGGGCGCAGCTCAACCTGCAGGGGCCGCGCTCACGGGATCTGCTCCAGGGCCTGACCTCGGTGGACGTGTCGAACGAGGCGTTCCCGTTTCGAACCGCTCGCCAGATCGACATCGGATTCGCCCGGGTTCTGTGCGTGCGCATCACGTACCTCGGCGAACTTGGCTATGAGCTGTACATCCCTGCTGAGCAGGCTGTTCATGTCTACGACCGCATTGTTGCCGCCGGGCCGGCCGATGGTTTGCGCCACGCCGGGCTCAAGGCGCTGGGCAGCTTGCGGATGGAGAAGGGCTATCGCGACTACGGCCACGACATCGACAACACCGATCCGATCGGCGAGGCCGGGCTCGGGTTCACCGTTGACCTGCACAAGCCCGACGGGTTCATCGGTCGTGATGCGGTGATGGCCGGTCGGATCGGCGGACCACCCCGGCGTCGTCTGGCCCAGGTGCTCGTCACCGACCCTGAGCCGATGATGCATCACGCCGAGGTCGTCCGTCGTGACGGTCTCGCGGTCGGCTACATCCGCGCTGCGTCGTACGGTCACACGTTGGGCGGCGCGATCGGTCTGGCGATGATCGAGGCGACCGAGCCAGTGACGGCGGCGTGGACCGGGACCGGCGAGTGGACGGTCGAGATCGCCGGCCGCCACTATCCGGCGGTTGCCTCGCTACGGCCGCTGTACGACCCGACCAACGAGCGGATCCGCGGATGATGGCCGCACGGTTGGGTGCGCAGCGGTCTACACGAGTGTCATGTTCGGCTCGCCGTTGCCGTTGAGACCCGTGCCATGACTGCACACGCCGCCGCGGGGATTGCCGGCGCTGTAGGCCTGACGGACGCAGTTGCGCAGCGCCTTCTCGCCCCAGTAGTTCGGGTGGAGCGACTCCTGGACGAAGTACGGGCCGAGCACCGTCGACACGGTGCGGATCTGGTCGATCCATTCGGTGAGATCCGAGGCGCCGGCCGCAGTCCACGAGGTGAGCCCGCTGCTCTCGCGCAGGTTCACCGTGTTCTCGCACAGTCGACGGCCATTGAAGGCAGCGGCGACGTCCATCACCTTGACGTTGGAGCCCGCGGCGTTGGCGGCGTTCCTCACCGCATCGTTGATCGTCACCAGGGCGATGGAGTTCGCCCAGTTGGCATCGTTGTTCCAAAAACCGCAGCCACCGGTCGACTGACGGGTGAATCCGCTCTGCGAATAGCGGAACTGCGCCCCGTTCGGAACGGGCGAGGGATAGGTCTGCGCCACGATCGTGTATTGGGTCGGGGAGTAGCCGGCGTTGGCCATTGCCGTGCGGATATTGGCGATCGCCCCGCTGATCGCCGCAGTTTGGGCCGAGACGTTGGCCCCCGTGAAGTTGGCGGTCACCGACGAGTCGTCGTTGCAATAGTTCGGCCACAGTGACGACGACGTGAGGAAGTTGGTGACGCACGCCTGGATGATGTCGGCGAAGTTGAAGTTGTTGCCGCCGATCGAGAGTTGGATCATCCTCACGTTGTGGGTCGAAGCGAAGTCCTGCAGCATCTTGGCCTGGCCCTGGTTGCCGCCTGAGCTGTAGAAGTCGAGGCCAGGCTTGAACGAGCCGTCCGATGCTGTGAATGTCGAGGTTCTGGCGCCTGAGCAGGCCAGATTCAGGCTGTTGACGCCACCGCCGACCACGATCTCGGCCGCTTTCGAGCGGTGACAGCGGTTGATCACCTCGGCTGTGCCGGCCGCGTTGTCGTAGTACGCCGTCGGTCCGAGGGCATCGACCGATGCCGACGACGAATTGGAGTTGCCCGCCCAGCGACCGCCTTCTCCCGAGATGTAGGAGTCGCCGACGCTGACGATCCACGGGGTACCGACCCCTGCGCCGTCGGCATGAGCCGGACCCGCATCGGCGAGCACTCCCAGGCCGGTGCTCAGCAGTGAGACCGCGACAATGACGTGACGACGCATACAAACCCCCAGTGGTTGGACCGCCACACTATATGTTACTCATCGGTAAGTTGTGAAGAGGGTCACTAGCATCGCCTGATGGCGATCAGCGATTCCACCGCTCCGTCGATCGCTGCGGGCGATACGGATCGGGCGACGTTCGGCGTACGCATCGCCTTGTTGTCGATGGTGATCTTCTTCGGTGGAAGCCTGCCGGGGTACAAGCTGGCGTCGGCGAGTTTCGGACCGGCGACGAGCAATCTCGGTCGGTTCGTGATCGCCACCGCGTTGCTGCTCATCGTCGCCCGTCGCCGCCTGCACACGGCACGAGATCAGTTCAAGCAGCTGTTCGTCGTGGGCATGTTCGGACTCGGGCTCATGGCGGTGTTCATGGGAATCGGCGTCGACCGCGGGTCGGCGACCATCGCCTCGATCGTGGTCGGCCTCGAGCCGGTCGGCGTGGCCCTGGCCGGTGTGCTGCTCGTCGGTGACGCACCCAGCCGGCGATCTCTGCTCGCCCTGGTCATCGGCTTCCTCGGTGCGCTGGTGGCGTCGGGGGTTTTCACCGAACGGGGTGGCGAGTCGACGATCGTGCCGATCCTGCTTCTGATGGGAACCGTCGTCGCGTTTTCGGTGTATACGGCGATGGTGCGCAAAGCCCGTGTCGGGGTCGATCCGTTGGCCGTCGCGGCCGTCACGCAACTGGGGGCCCTGACCTTCGTGATCCCGGCGTGTCTATTCGACGTCATCGACGGAGGAATGCTGCGGGGCGTCTCGGTCACTCCGAAAGCCGCGCTGGCGGTGGCCTTCCTCGGCGTCGGCTCGGGCGTCGCCTACCTGCTGCTGTGCCTCGTGCTGTCGAACCAGCCGTCGAACCGGGTCGCCGTCTCACTGTTCCTCACACCCCTGTTCGGGGTGATCTTCTCGTGGTGGATCGTCGGTGAGGACCTCCACCTGCGAGACGCCGTAGGCGGCGGACTGGTGCTGCTGGCGGTGGCCATCTCGGAGGGATTCATCCTCCGCCGCGCATTCGCCGGCAGGTGATCAGACTCGCACGGCCTTGCGGCGGGTGACGGCGGTCAGCAGCATGCCGAGCCCGAGGGTGAGCGTGCCGACGACGGCGGTCGGACCGGCCTGATCGGGTCCGGTGGCCGGGAGCAGGAAGGTCGGGGCGACGGCAGTCGTCGACGGCGAGGGAATCGTCGAGTTGGCGGTGTGCTCGTTGGTCAGCCGACCGGGGCAGCTCGCCGGAAGGGCGGAGTCGGCGACGGCGGGCGCCGCAGCGCCGGGCTCGTTGGTGAACCCGCCGGGGCAGGCGGTGGGCACCGTCGTGTCGATCGGGGCGGTGGTGGTCGTCGTCTCGATGATCGTCGTGACCGGGGCGACGGTCGTCGGCACCGGCATCGTCGTCGTCACCTCGGCGACGGTGGTGGGTGAGGCCGGGGGCTGCGTGGTGGGCGCGGCCGTGGTTGGCGTTGTGGTCGGCGTCGTGGAGCAGTCCTCCACCGAGATCGGTACGCCGTTGCCCTTCTCGCGCAGCACGGTGCCGTCGGCAGCGTGCCACAGCACCCGGATCGTCGTGCCGGGGAACAGCGCGCCGAGCGGGGTCATCTCGGTGACCTGCCACACGGTGGTCGTGTAGTCGACCCCATCGCGACCGAAGTCGATCGTCACGTAGCCGCCCTCGGGCTGCTCGATCGACACGTGCCACTTGGCAAAGGATTCGCTGCACGACGAGCGACCCTTGCTGCCGGCGTAGGCGGCGGTGGGAAGCGCCAGCGCTACGGCGGTCGCTGCGATGATCGTGGCGGGGAGAACTCGCTTGTTCACTGTAGGTCTCGACTTTCTCGGTTCCGGGGGGACACCGTCTGGGATTTTGTGTTCTCAGCGCCCGCTGGACTTTGTCGTTCTCTCAGGGTGGTATTTCCAGAGCAACGAGGGTGCACTCAAATACCTTGACGTTGCGGTTTTGTTGCGAACGGGGTGACTGGTCCGCTCGGCACGGAGCCGAATGACCCACAAAAGCCCTGGATAACGCATGTATGGTCCGTGTGGCCCACGCTCAAGGCGGGGTCAAGGGATGGACGAGGAGGTCTGGCTAGGGTGGCGGCGTGAACGCACGACGTCTCGACGGCAGGGTCGCCCTGATCACCGGAGGCGCCCGCGGCCAGGGCGCATCCCACGCCCGGCGCCTGGCCACCGAGGGAGCCAGCGTGATGTGCGGCGATGTGCTCGACGAACTCGGGGAGCAGACCGCCGCCGGGCTGCGCGCCGAGGGCCTCGCCGTGGACTACCGCCACCTCGACGTCACCTCGTCGTCCGACTGGCGCACCGTCGTCGGGAGTGTGGCGGACCGGTGGGGCCGTCTCGATGTGCTCGTCAACAATGCCGGCATCATCCATGTCAACCTGCTCGTCGACGAACGTCTCGAGGACTGGAATCAGACCTTGGGCGTCAACACCACCGGTCCGCTGTTGGGCATGCAGGCCGCGGTCCCCGTGATGCGGGCGACGGGCTCCGGATCGATCATCAACATCGCATCGATCTTCGGGATCAACGGTGCCGAGGGGTATATCGCATACACGGCGAGCAAGGGGGCGTTGATTGCGATGACCAAGACCGCGGCGTTGGAACTCGCCGTCGACCGCATTCGAGTCAACGCGATCTGCCCGGGCGGCGTGAGCACAGCCATGAATGAGAACGAACCCGAGGGAGGGGTCGTGCCCCTGACGCCGTGGGGCAGACGAGCCGACGTCGGTGAGATCTCGGCTGCGGTCGCCTTCCTGGCGTCGGACGACGCAATTTTCATGACCGGTTCCGAGCTCGTCGTCGATGGGGGCTACCTCGCCCGGTAGCTCCCATCGACGACCGTTGGCTCGTCGGTGACCTGTGGGTCAACCGAGGGGCGTGTCCATCAGTCGACCGGAACGGTGGCCCGGGGCCGGCGCCGGGCCAGGGTGAGCATCGTCATGCCGAGGCAGATGGCCACGACGGCGAGCATCGTCGCCGATGATGCGGCGACCGGGCCGGTCTCGGGCAGGACGTCTGACGGCGACGGTCCGGCCGGTCGAGTCGTGCTCGGAACCGGACCGTTGGAATCGGACGCCACGGTCGTCGTCGGCCGGTTGGAGTCGGCGAGGACGGTGGTGCTCGTCGTCGGATCCGCGGTCGGCGGTGCCGCGGTTGTCGTGGCCGGTTCGGTGATCGGTGGTGCCGCCGTCGTGGTCGTGTCACCGACCGTCGTCGTCGTGGTTGCGCACGGTTCGATGACCACGGCCACTCCCTTGCCCTTGGTCGCCACCACGGTGCCATCGGCGGTATGCCAGTAGATGCGATAGGTCGCGCCCTCGAACCGCGCCCCGAGTCCGATGAGCTTGGGCTGCTGCCAGACGGTCGTCGTGTAGTCGACGCCGTCGAGACCGAAGTCGATCGTCACATACCCGCCCGCTGGTTGGGCCATGGCCTGGTGCCATTCGGCGAACGACTCGGTGCACGTTGTTCGCGCCTTCGACCCGGCGAATGCCGCCGTCGGAAGGCTCAACAATGCCCCCAAGCCGATAGCCAGGGTCGCAGTTGTTCGGATGATCCGTCTCATGGTGTCCTGCCGTTCCGCCTGTGTGAGCCAGGCGTGTGCGATCGACGTCGATCGGTCTTGCCATAACCTGAATACAGTTAAGCACAGAGCGTAGTCGAATTCTCTGCGTTGTTTCACAGCGTACGCCATCGGTCCGAACGATTAGCCAGGTCAAATGGTCAATTTCTGCTCCGGAAATATGTTCGAAGCGTTTGGCTGAGTGCATTCGGTGGTCGTAGGGCGATGGATCAGGCAACAGATCGGACGTACGCGTCACATTCCGTTCACACTTCTTGCATCACCGCGTAACACCCGGGTCGTACGTTGGGCGCATGTCCGACGGAACTGCACCCCCTCGTGTTCGGTCGGACATCGCGCCCGTTCCGAGCCGACTCGGCGGCTCGGAACGGGCGGTGCTCGCGGTCATCGTCGAGACACCCGGGCGGGTGATCGGCCGCGTGGAGATTGCCCGTCGGGCCGGATTGCGCGACCTCAGTGAACGGCGCATCGACGCAGTGATGGTCACGTTGCGCCGTCTGCTGGGCGCCGACGCTATCCGCACGGTGCGTCGACGCGGCTGGATGCTCGAACTCGACCGGGTGCCTGCGGCAGCCAACTTGCTCGACGCCTCCTGAACTCCGTGCTCGCCGCCACCTCCAGTTTGAATATCGGCGCGGTCCTTTTCGACGTGCTGGTCGTGTTGTTCGCGGCCAAGGCGGCGGCCGAACTGGCCGAACGGCTGAAAATCCCCACCGTGCTCGGCGAGATCGTGGCCGGGGTGCTCGTCGGCCCGTCGGTGCTCGGTCTGGTCGACCGTACCGACTCGTTGGCCGTGCTCGCCGAACTCGGTGTGCTCCTGCTGCTGCTCGGCGTCGGGATGGAGATGGACGTCGGCGAACTCGTCAAGGTGGGGCGATCTTCCATGCTGGTCGCATGCGGAGGCGTGATCGTCCCGTTCGCCCTCGGAACCGGTGTGGCGATCGCCTTGGGCCAGAGCACGACGACGGCCGTGTTCATCGGCGCGGCGTTGACGGCGACAAGCGTCGGGATCACTGCCCGGGTGTTCGGCGACCTACGGGCGCTCGGAACCAGTGAGGCACGTGTGGTGCTCGGAGCCGCCGTCGTCGACGACGTACTCGGTCTGATCATCTTGACTGTCGTGGCCAAGTTGGCCACCGGCGGAGGATTCTCGCTCGCCTCGGTCGGGGGCACGTCGGCGCTGGCGATCGCATTCCTGCTGGTCACCGGTATTGCCGGGCGGCGCTTCGTCCCGCCGTTACTCAGCGTGATCGAACGACATGCCCGCGGCTCGGGCACTCTCGTCGCCGTCGTGCTGGCGATGGCCCTTGGATTCGCCACACTGGCCGATCAGGCCCAGCTTGCGCCGATCATCGGCGCGTTCATGGCCGGTCTGGCCATGTCCGGCTCGCGGGTGGCGCCCCGTGTCGAGCGGGAGTTGGCACCGGTCGGGCACATCTTCATCCCGGCCTTCTTCCTGCAGATCGGGATCGAGGCCGACATCAAAGCGATGGTGTCACCCACGGCGCTCGGGCTCGCCGCGGCACTCGGCGTCGTCGCCGTCGTCGGCAAGGTGGTGGCAGGTCGCTTCGCCTCGGGCGCCGGCGATCGGTTGCTGATCGGTCTGGGAATGATTCCGCGAGGTGAGGTGGGCCTCATCTTCGCCGGCCTCGGATTGCGGACAGGGGTGCTCAACGCCGATCTCTACGGCGCACTGATTCTCGTGGTGCTGGTGACGACCGTGATGACGCCTCCTCTGCTGCGGTGGCGCACCAACGCCACCCTCGTTGAGGCGGGTGACGAGCCGCCGACCGGCGAGTATCTCGAACTGGTGCTCGCTGCCGCGCGTCGGGCCGCCACCGACGTCGGGGTGGGCGCACCGCAGCCGCTCGAGCACGCCGCGGCGATGCGGCGTTCCACACCGCTCACATGGACCCCGGCGGCTTCGATGGCGCTCGTCGAGCTGCTCACGACGGGCACGCCGCGTTCATGGCGAATCCTGGAAAGTGCCGGTGTGATCGATCGGGCGCTCCCCGAGGCGGTGGCCGCCATCGAACGGCGGCGACGCGATGTCAGCATTCTCGATCCAGCCGGCGCGCTCACCTGGCCGACGCTGGACCGCCTGCGCGAGCGGGTCGCCCCGGACGCTGCGGACCAGACGACCTCGGCACGGTTCTCGGCGTTGAGCTGCCCGGACTCGGTGCTGATCGCGGCCTGGCTGCTCGATATGGCGGCGTCGGCCGACGAGCGCGTGGCGGTGGCGGATCAGGTGCTCGATCGGCTCGCACTGCCCGACGCCGTGACCGACGAGGTGCAGTTCCTCGTGGCCCATGTGGCGACCCTGCCGGCGTCGGCCCGGCGGATTTCGCTTCTGCGTGAGGCCGACGTCCTCGAACTCGCCGACCACATCGGCTCGATCGATCGGCTGCGCTCGCTTTATCTGCTGACCATGGCCGAGGGCAACTTCACGCCGTCGGCCCGGGCGGCGATCGAGCATGTGTACGGCGCCGTGTGGGATGCGCTGACCCATCCGGAGCTGGCGGGCGCCGGTCCGGCCGATCTCGCCGCCACCCGGCTCGCCGAGGCACTCTCCCTGACCGCCGACCCCGAGGTCAAGGCCCGCCTCACGCATGCACCGCGGGCGTTGCTGCTCAGTGAGTCGCCGATCGAACTCGTCGGTCAGGCCCGGCTGATCGAGCCGCTCGGCCGACCGGGCGCCGTCCGTCTGGCGGTAACCCCCGATGGCCGCCCGGACCGGTGGCGCCTCGACGTGACCACTCGCGACCGCCACGGACTGCTCGCCCGGGTGTCGCAGGCGATCACCGACTCCGGACTGAGCATCGAGTGGGCCGCGGTGGCCACCTGGCCCGACGGGGCGGTGCTCGATTCGTTCATCGTTGCGGGCGCAACGCGTCCCGCGGCCCGCGACCTTGCCGAGGCGATCGAAGCGGCGTTGCGTGCCACCCTGCGGCCCCGTCCGGCAGTCGATGTGTTCGTCGACTTCGACGATGATGCCCTGCCGTGGTGCACGGCGTGCCGGATCACCGGCTCCGATGCCCCGGGCCTGCTGTCGGCGATGACGACGGTGTTCGCCGAAGCCCACGTCCAGGTTCAGACGGCTCGCATCGCCACCCTCGACGGCCACGTCGACGATCTCTTCTCGATCACCGATCGGCGCGGGCGCAAGCTCGACGAGGCGACGCGGACGCGGATCCGCCTGCTCCTGGCCCATGGCTCGGGTCGAGGTCGTCGCCGGCGCCCTGCCACACTCCGGTAGCAACCGGGCGGGCTCCCCAGGAACGGCCACGCTCCACCAGCGGCGGTTTTCGGTGGCGATCGATGCGTTCGGCGAACCATCACGCCACGCGCCGTTCACACAACGGCGATTCCCACGAAATCGTCGTTCCGTATGTTAATTGTCGGTACGGATCAAAGGTGCTCCGGCCGCCCCTGACCATCACGCCGCCTCGCGCGGCCGCCGATCATCGGCATCACTCACAGGAGTACCACCATGCGCTCCAAAGCGCTCAAAGCCGGCATCGCCCTTGGCGTATCCGCTACGGCATATCTCGGTATCGGCGTGACCAACGCCTTTGCCCAGGACGCCGCACCCGACCCGGTCAAGCTCGTCGAGGACCTCGGCAAGTCGACCAGCATGCTGTGGGTGGTCATCGGCGCCGTGCTGGTGATCTTCATGCAGGCCGGTTTCGCCCTGGTCGAGACCGGTTTCTGTCGGGCCAAGCATGCCGCGCACGTCGTGTCGACCAACTTCGCCATCTTCGGGCTCGGCTTCGTCGGCTTCTTCTTCATCGGCTTCCCTCTTGCCTTCGGTGGCTTCAGCTACGCCGCGATGGGCCTTGATGCCCCGGTCGGCGGCTCGTTGCTCGGCAGCGGTAACTGGGTCTTCCTCTGGCAGGGCGGTTGGGCGATGTCGGGTAAGGCCATCACCCCGGCAGCACTCGCCTTCTTCCTCTACATGGTCGCCTTCATGGACACCACGGCGACGATCCCCACCGGGTCGATGGCCGAGCGGTGGAAGTGGAACAGCTTCGTCGTATGGGGCCTGTTCTGCGGTGCGATCTACTACCCGCTGTTCGCTGCCTGGACATGGGGCGGCGGCTGGTTGGCCAAGACGTGGGACACGATGAGCCTCGGCGCCGGTTACGTCGACTTCGCCGGATCCGGCGTCGTCCACGCCGTCGGTGGTGCGGCGGCCCTCGCCGGATCGATCGTCCTCGGTCCGAGAATCGGCAAGTTCGGCCCCGACGGCAAGCCCCGCACGTTGGCCGGCCACCACATCCCGATGGCGATGCTCGGCTGCTTCATCCTGCTGTTCGGTTGGTTCGGCTTCAATGCCGCCTCGACGCTGGCCTCCACGGACGTTCAGTTCGCCACCGTGGCGACCAACACGGCGATCGCCGCCGCCTTCGGTGCAACCGTGGCGATGTTCTACATGATCAAGCGGACGGGCAAGCCCGACCCCGGCATGATGGTCAACGGCATGCTTGCCGGCCTGGTGGCGATCACCGCCCCGTGTGCCTTCGTCACTCCGGCTGCCGCAGCCCTGATCGGCAGCCTCGCCGCGATCATCGTCATCGAGGCCGTGTGGTTCTTCGAGCGTCGTGGCATCGACGACCCGGTAGGCGCCATCGCCGTCCATGGCGTCGGGGGCTTGTTCGGCGTGATGTGCGTCGGACTCTTCGCCAACGGCAGCTACGGCGCCGCCTGGAACGGATCGTCGGTGACCGGTGTGAAGGGCCTCTTCTACGGTGACGTCGGCCAGTTCTTCGCCCAGTTGCTGGGCGTCGTGGTGCTTTGCACGGTGATCTTCGGCACCGTCTTCACCTTCTTCAGGATTCAGAACTCGGTGACCAAGGGCGGCATTCGCTCCACCGAGGCCGACGAGATCGCCGGTCTCGACATCCCCGAGATGGGCGTGAGCGCCTATCCGGAGTTCTCGCTCACCCGGGACGGCGAGTTCGTCGGCTGACCACTTCGGAGATCACTTCGAGTGCATCGATCTGATGGCTGGGACACGATGACGTGTCCCAGCCATCGGTGTTTTGGTTGATCCTCAGGCCGGTCGGCGACGAGCGATGAGCAGGGCCGACCCGCCGAGCAGCAGCATCACGGTGGCAACGACCGCCGGGGTGCCACTGTCACCACCCGTCTCGGGAAGACACGGTGCGACCGTCGCCACAGTGGAACCGCCGACCGGTGGAAGCGGCAGGCACTCCACCGACACCGAGGTGAACGGCGGTGTGCTCGGCGGTGTGCCCGGAGTCGTGGTCGGAGTCGTGGTCGGAGTCGTCGTGGTCGAATCGCTTGTCGGAGTCGTCGTCGGAGTCGTCGTGGAATCGGTCGTCGGTGTGGTGGTCGGGGTCGTGGTGGGTGTCGTCGTCGGCGTGGTCGTGGTTGTCGACCCGCAATCCTCGATCACGACGGCGACCCCCTTGCCCTTCCGTCCGAGTTCGACTCCGTTGGCGTCATGCCAGACGATGCGGTACTCGGTGCCCTCGAATCGCCCGCCGAGCGGGGTGAGCGTGAACGCTTGCCACACAGTCGTGGTGTAGTCGTCACCGTTGAGGCCGATGTCGATGGTCACATACCCGCCCGGTGGCTGTGGAATGGTGGTGTGCCACTTGGCGAACGACTCGGTGCACGTGGTTTTCGCCCCGCTCCCGGCATGGGCGGCGGTCGGCATCACCATCAGCGCCGCAGCTCCGGCGATGATCGCCACAGAAGCCTTCGGTAGCGGCCTCATCGTCGGTGCCACCGATCGACCGTGACCGGCGCTTGTTCACGGATGACGTGACCGCTGATCGTGGGTGGCACTTGAACCATGCCGACATCGAAGGGATGCTTGTTCATGGGTGACCTCCGAACTAGAGACGCCCTTGATGAATTCTTGATCTGTTCCGGAGTATTGACCTCAGGTTCGGCGGTGTCCATAT
>JANMJD010000175.1:0-8005 GCA_031371195.1 Actinomycetes bacterium
CACGGCGGATGAATGGATCCTCGTGGATCACCAGGCCGACCCCGTGGCCGGTGCCGGTGGAGAAGTGCTCCTCCAAGCCGGCTTCGGCCAGTACCCGGCGACAGGCGTGGTCGATCTCGTGGGTCGGTCGCCCGGCGGTGAGCAGCGCCACGCCGGCCTGCTGGGCGGCATGGACCGCGGCCCACGCCTCGGCGATCTCGGCGCCGACGGCGCCGGTGGCGATCGTGCGCGTGGTGTCGGAGCGGTAGCCATCGACGGTCGCCCCGAAGTCGACGACCACCGGCATCGTCCCGACGGCGACGGACGCCGGCTCGGCATGGGCGTTGGCCCCGTTCGGCCCGGCGGCGACGATCGTGTCGAATGCCGGACCCTCGGCGCCGGCAAGCCGCATCTGGGCTTCCATGGCGACGGCGATCTCCAACTCCGTCGTCGTCGATGTGATCGCCCCGGTGACCTCGGTGAACACCTGTGCGGCGATCTCCGCGGCTTGGCGGATGCGGGCGACCTCGCCGGCATCCTTGCGTCGTCGCAGGCCTTCCACCAACCCGCTGGTCGGGACCATCAGCCCCGTTGCCTGCTCCAAAGCGGTGCGACGGGCGACTGTCACATGGCCTGCCTCGAACCCGACTCGCTCACCGGCGCACCGCTTGGCCAGCGCAGCCATCTGCCCGGCCGGCTGATCGACGACCAGATCGCCAACGACACCGGCCGCGGCCATCTGATCGGTGGCCATGAACCGGTAGCGGCCGTCGGTGATGAACATCATGTCGTCATCGCCTCCGACGATCACGATCGCCGCCGATCCGGTGAAGCCGGTGAGATAGCGGATGTTGGCCAGATCGGTGACGACCAGAGCCTTGATGCCTGCCTGGTCGAACGTGGCCCGTAGCCGTTGCAGACGGCCGATCCGGTCGAGTGGGGGAAGCGGGATCACCGGTGTGAGCGCGGGACCAGCGGGTCGCCGACGACTTGCGGAGTGGACCGGCGTTGGCCGTACTCCTTGGCCCAATCGATGCCGTTGGTGTCGTCACGTGTTGCATCGCCGGCCACGTCGCGCAGCGGCTTGAGCGAGTTGCGGCGCTCGATCGACCACGGGCCGATCCGCAACGACAGGTAGCTGATGCCGCCCAGGATCATGGGCAGCCACAACTGGGCGAAGCGGTAGATGAGCACGCCGAGCGTGGCGTTGGCATTGGTGATGCCGAAGCCGACGAGGGTCGGAATCAGCACGCCCTCGATGATCAAAAGACCGCCCGGAAGCACAGGAATGACCGCCAACAGGTTGGCCAGGCAGAACGCCACGAGCAGGCCGTCGAGCGGCGTGCTCCCGCCGAGCGATCGGAGGAAGACCCACAGCGCCGCGGCATCGAGCAGCCAGTTGGCGACCGCCCAGGCGATCACCTTGCTCAGCAAGCGGCGGTCGGTGAGGAGTTCGCGCACCCTGGTCGCGACCTGACGGATGATCTCAACGGCTTTGTCCGGGTTGAATTTGAGTTTGCGGGCGAGTGTACGGACCAACCGCTCCGAGCGCGCCTGCCCCCGCAGCAGCCCGACGACCACCAGCGCGGCGAACCCGATGAGCACGACGCCGACCAGGGCGGCGAAGCCATAGATCGGGTTGACCCCCCGCAGCGGAATCGACACGAGCAGGGCGAGGAGGAACAGGATGTTGAGCACGACCGCCGAACCCAGCCCCACTGTGGCCAGGGCGAACCCGGCGTCGGCGGCCTCGACCCCGGACAGCGTCAGTAGGCGATATCCGAGAGCGTTGCCGGCCGCGCTGCCGGCGGGAACGATCGAGGAGACGGCCTTCGTCGAGATTTGAATCCGAAAGAGCCGTGCCAACGAGATGACGCGGCGAGGCAGCGCAGTCTGGGTGAGCACCGAGTAGGCGACTAGTGCGGCGAATTCCAGGGCGAAACCGGCGGCCAACATCGCCGGATTGATGTCGCGTAGATGGTCGAGCGACGACCGGAAGCCGGGAATGAGCCCGATGACGACATAGACGATGAACAGTCCCGCCATCACTTTGAGCGTGCCTTTAACCACCGGCCATGGAACACGGCGGTGTGGAGAAGCACCATTCTCCAGGCGCGTAGTCGGGGCTGGCATGTCTGCCATCCCATATTGCTAGCCGATTTCGCCGCCGGTGTCGTGTACCAAATCGGCTCAGCGGCCGAAACGCCCGCTCAGAGAGGTGAAGCTGTCGGCGGGAAGCAGTACAGCACACGATCGAGCCAGGCGTCGTAGGCCGACCGCCGGTCGCTCGGCGACCTTCCCAGGCGCACCACGACGAGATCCTGAGCGGGTGCCACGATCGTCCGCTGGCCTTCGTATCCGTGGGCCGAGAAGGCCGTGTCGCCGCGATTCCACCGCCACCAGTGCGCGCCGTAGCCGTGGGGTTCGTCATCGCCGATCGGGGCGCCGATCGGCGTCCGGGCGTGCTCGGCCCAGTGATCGGGCAGGATCCGGCGGCCCTCCCACATCCCGTTGCGTAGGTAGAGGTACCCGAGGCGGGCGAAGTCCTGAGCCGTGGCGTAGACGTACGACGACCCGACAAAGGTGCCGGCGGTGTCGAACTTGGGGACGGCCCCGGTCATCCCGATCGGATCGAGCAGGCGCTCTCGCAGGAAGCGCTCCATTCCTTCCCGACCACCACCGACGATGTCGCCAATGATGCGGGCGATGATGTTGGTCGTCCCGCTGGAGTAGTTCCACACGGTGCCCGGCCGGTGGTCGAGCGGGAAGCCGGAGGCATAGGCCGCGTGGTCGTCGATTCCTGCGCCGAAGAGCATCTCGATGACGTGCGACGTGCCGGCATCGACGTAGTCCTCGACGAAATGCAGACCGCTCGACATGTCGAGGAGGTGCTGCACGGTGATCGCCCGGCGCTCGTCGTCGGCCCATGCGGCGACCGGCGCCGGTGCGTCGAGGTCGAGCCGTCCGTCGCCGACGAGCAGACCCACGGCGGCGTGGGTGATGCTCTTGGCCATCGACCACGAGATCAGTGTGGTCTCAGCGGTGGTGTCGGGGCCGTAGGCCTCGGCGACGAGTCGGCCGCGGTGGACGGCGGCGAACGCCAGTGTCAAGCCCATCTCGTCGGGCTGGGCCATGGCCTCATCGATCAACGACAACAGTCGCCCGCGGTCGACATCGTCATCCGGGGGGCTGGTCGGCCACTCCCGAGTCGCCCACGGTACGTCAGCGGGTTGGGTGGGAAATGCCGGCGAAGTCACGATGCGACGGTAACCGGCCGCGGTGGTCCGCTCGGATGCCGACGACCGATCAGACCCGGTCGACCCACTTGGCGGGAAGTGATTCCAAGGGCGCAAGGGCGAGTTCGATGGCTTCGTCGACGGTTACGGCGCGACGGGCAAGGTTGCGGTGTTCGACCCGGACGAAGCCGGCGTCGGTCATGGCGTCGAGCGCGTGAAAAAGCGCGTCCCAGAAGCCGTCGACGTCGAGCAGTACGACCGGCGTCTGTGTCAGCCCCAATTGCACCCAGGTCAGCGCCTCGAACGTCTCGTCGAGCGTGCCGAAACCACCGGGAAGGGTGATGATGCCGTCGGCCATGGCGTTCATCATCGCCTTTCGTTCGTGCATCGTGGCGACGATGTGGAGCTGGTCCACGCCGCGGTGCACGACTTCAAGGCCGGCGAGGTGCTCGGTGATC
The DNA here is from genome assembly GCA_031371195.1 of Actinomycetes bacterium. Taxonomy (GTDB): domain Bacteria; phylum Actinomycetota; class Acidimicrobiia; order Acidimicrobiales; family Ilumatobacteraceae; genus JANMJD01. The sequence goes on from JANMJD010000175.1 coordinate 3,674, forward strand.
ACCCCGGTGACGTGGCCGCCGGCGGCCAGGCAGGCGTCGGCCACCGTTCCCATCAGCCCGACATTGCCACCGCCGTAGACCAACCCGATGCGCCGCCGGCCGAGTTCGGTACCGAGGGCGGCCGCCACTTCGCCGTACCGCGGGTTGCTGCCGTGGTTGGCCGCCATGTAGACCGCGAGACGAAGGCTGGATCCGCCGGGCATCACGTGAGTTTCTCACGAGTTCGCCGGTTCCGGCGACCGTCGCGTGTGCCGGAGCGCCGTGAATGGTCGCCGGAACGGCATCGGGGATCGACAAACGCCAGAGATGGATATCTCGCGACGGTCTACCCGTCGGTAAGTTCGCGGCATGGCGAACGCTTCCCCTATCGCGATGCCCACACCTGAGCTGACCGTTCCCGATCTCACCACGGCAGCAGCGGCGATCGACCTCGCCGAGAGCGCGGTGCATCGCGGCATCCGCCGTCTGGCCGAACTCGGCGGTCCCGACATCCATCAGGTCCTGGCCTATGACGTCGCCCATGCCGCGTCGGCGATAGCGACCGCACGCTCGATGCTCGACTACGGCGCGAAGGGGCCGGCGGAGGCGGCGTTGACATGCGCCTTCGTTGCCGATGCCTTTCGTGATCTGATGGCCAAGCTGATCGGACGCGAAGCGCTGTGGGACGTCGACCCGGCGGACCTTGCCGGCGCGCACGATTTCGTTGTCGCTTTCAGCGATCCCGAGTTCATCGCCTCACTCGCATCGGCTCCCGGACCGCGTCATCTCGATCCTGAATTCGAGATGGTCGCCGATACCTTCCGGGCGTTCGCCGACAAGGAGATCAAACCGCAAGCCGAACATGTCCATCGCCACAACGGCGACGTGCCCGAGGCGATCATCGCCGGGCTGGCCGAACTGGGCGCGTTCGGGCTGTCGGTTCCCGCCGAGTACGGCGGGTACTCCGAGGGAGGCCCGGGTGAGTACACGGCGATGGTCATCGCCACCGAGGAGCTCTCGCGCGGGTCGCTCGGCATCGGCGGTTCGCTGATCACCCGCCCCGAGATCCTCACCCGGGCGTTGGTCAAGGGCGGCACCGAGGCTCAGAAGCACTACTGGCTGCCGCGTCTGGCGACGGCTGAGACGATGGTCGCCGTCGCCGTCACCGAGCCCGACTTCGGCTCCGACGTCGCCGGCGTCAAGGTCACGGCTGTGGCGGCGGAGGGTCCCGACGGCGAGGCCGGGTACGTGATCAACGGTGTCAAGACGTGGTGCACCTTCGCCGCCCGGGCTGATGTACTGATGCTGCTGGCCCGTACCGACGCCGATCGTTCCAAGACCCATCGGGGCCTGTCGGGATTCATCGTCCCCAAACCGCAGGGTGACGCCCACGGATTCCAGTTCAACCAGCCGCCCGTCGGGAGTCGCATCGGCAAGATGGAGGGCCGACCGATCGACACGATCGGCTACCGCGGGATGCACTCCTACGAGATCGCCCTCGAGGACTGGTGGGTGCCGGCCGCCAACCTGATCGGCGAGGAGGCCGGGCTCGGCAAAGGCTTCTATTACCAGATGGAGGGCTTCGAGAACGGCCGGCTGCAGACCGCCGCTCGGGCCGTGGGAGTGATGCAGGCCGCCTACGAGGCCGCCGTCGAGTACGCCCAGCATCGCGTCGTGTTCGGCCAGAACATCGGTCAGTACCAGCTCACGCAGGTGAAACTCGGCCGCATGGCCATGCTCATCCAGGCCGGTCGCCAATTCATGTATCAGGTCGCCGTGATGATGGCCAAGGGTGAGGGGGCGACCGAGGCCTCGATGGTCAAGGCGTACGTCTGCAAGGCGGCCGAGTGGGTGACCCGCGAGGCGATGCAGATTCATGGCGGCATGGGCTACGCCGAGGAGTTCCCCGTGAGCCGCCTGTTCGTCGATGCCCGGGTCCTGTCGATCTTCGAAGGCGCCGACGAGACGCTGTGCCTCAAGGTGATCGCCCGGCGCCTGACTGCGCCGAAATAGCGCAATCCGGTGTCGGCCGCCAGGTCGCCCCGATCGGTCAGTTGATCCGGGCGGCGTCGCGGCGCAGGCTGCCGTTCACGACGGTGGCGACGACGAACAGCGCGACGCCCACGCCCAGGATCACTGCGCCGATCGCATGGACCTCGGGTGTCACCCGGCGCTGCACCTTCGAGAAGATCAGTACCGGCAGGGTCGTATCGTGCGGCCCACGCAAGGTCGATGAGAGGGCGACATCGTCGAACGAGAACGCCGCCGCCAACAGACCTGCCGACACGATCGCCGGCAGCAGGTCGGGCAGGGTGATCGTCCACAGCACCTGCCATGGGTGGGCCCCCAGATCGAGCGCGGCCTCCTCCTGATGGGGGTCGGCTCCGGCCGCCCGGGCGCCCACGAGCAGGGCCACGTAGGCCGTGAGGTAGACCACATGGCCGAGCAGCATCGTGCGGAACCCGAAACGAATCGACATTGCCGGCAGCGCCACGCCGAGTCCGGTGGCGATGATGATCTCGGGCGTCGCCACGCGGGCCCCGGCGAGTGTCTGGGTGAACGGCCTCAGCCAGCGGCGATGACGCCCGGCGATGGCCACGGCCGTACCGGCGATGACGCAGGTGATGCTTGTGATCAGTGCCAATCGAATGCTGCGACCGAGCGCGTCGCGAACCTCGCTGTTCGAGAAAGCATCGGAGAACCAGCCCCACGTGAACCCGCTCCACCCGGTCGACAGCGGGTTGCGGTTGACGCTCGACACCACCAGTTGGGCCAGCGGTGCGTACAGGACGAGGACCAGAGCCCCGAAGGCGAGCATCGGAATGACGCCGACCCGGCCATGCCGATTCGATCTACTCGCCACGTGACCGCTCCCAGCGCCGAAGACCGCCGACGACCAGGGCGAACAGCGCGGCGACGACCAACAGCAGCATCACGATCGCCCCGCCCAACGGCTTGTCCCGACCGGCCCCCCGCTCGGCGAGGACCTTGCCGATCAGCAGCACCTTGCCGCCGCCGAGGACGGTCGGCACGATGAACTCGCCCAGTGCCAGGACACCCACGAGCACCGCCCCGGTGAGGAGGCCCGGCGCGGCGAGCGGCAAGGTGATGTTCCAGGTCTGACGCCAACGTCTCGCCCCCAGATCGGCGGCCGCATCGACCAGTGACGGCGACAGACGGGCCAGCGCACCGTAGGCCGGAAGGACGAACAACGGGATGTAGGCGGTCGCCATGCCGATGAGCACACCTGTGCGGCTGTAGAGCAACGATCGGCCGGTGAGCGACTCGATCGGTCCCCCGGTGCCGATCAAACCCTGAATGGCGAAGATGCGCACGGTGAAGCTGACGAACGACGGCAGCAGTACGGCCACAACGGCGCGGCTGCGCCACCGCGTGGGTAGACGAGCCATCGCCAAGGCGGCTGGTGTGCCGACGGCCAGGCACAGGGCGACGGTCATCGCCGCCAGGCCGAACGAGCGGGCGAGGACCGGCCGATACAGGTCGGAGAACAGTGTGCGGTAGGCCTGGACGGTGCCCGTCACCTGGACGTCCTGCGTCAGTGGATCGGCGCGTCCGAGCGAATAGGCGAGCAACAGCGCGACCGGGGCGATGAACCCGACGATGGCCAGGCCGGAATCGGGGATGGCGAGAACCCCGAGACGAAGTCTCCCTGTGCGCCGCCCGCCTGTTCGACCTGTTCGGCTCATGCGGCCTTGAAGGCGTCCCAGGCGGTGTCCCACATCGGTTGGGCATCCCCGAGTACCTGGTGGAAGACAATCTTGTTGCGGACGTCCGGACCCGGGTTGAGGATCGGCGTGGTGCGCAATGCGTCGGTGATCGCCGCATTGTCGGGCATCGTGCCCGCCGAGCTCACAGTGTTGATGAAGTCGGCGTAATTGGCCGGGTCGAGGTGGAAGTTGACGAACGCCTTGGCGAGATCGTTGCGTGGACCGTCGAGAATCGCCAGGCCTTCGAGGTAGGCGACCTGGCCTTCGCTCTGGTCGACCCAGGTGATCGCGTCGTTCTGCGTCTTGGCGTTGTAGATGTCGTAGGCGTCTCCCAGGGCGAGCACCGCTTCGCCGCTGGCCAGTTGCTTGCCGACTTCGGTCGAGATCGCCAGCAGGCTCGGCTTGAGCTCCTTGAGGATCGCGACGACCTTGTCGACGTCACCCTGCTCCTGGGTGCTCTCGGAGAGCTTGAGCATGCGCAGCACCGAGCCCATCACGCTGCGTTGGTAGTCGAGAATCACGACCTTCCCGGCGTACTTCGGGGCGATCTCGAAGAACTCCGCCAGCGTCGTCGGCTTCTCGGTGACGATGTCGGCCCGATAGGCCATGCCCGTGCGGCCGTAGT
>JANMJD010000197.1:0-10146 GCA_031371195.1 Actinomycetes bacterium
GAACGGCGAGGCCGCAACCGACCAACACGCCGACTCCGACGAGTTCGCGCACGAACTGGCGTTGCGGGGGTAGCCCGGGGCGACGCACGATCCGCGACCATGCGGGCAGCACCACACCGGCCGAGGCGACGACCGCAAGCAGCCAGCCGACCCGGAGTCCGGGGAGCGGACCGAGCGTCCGTGGATCGCGGAATGCCACCATCGAGATCAACAGTTGGCGCGGCCCACCCTGGAGCCCGACGATCGCCCCGGCGGTCACCATCGTCAGCCACCACACCGGCATCACCCGCCGGGCGGCGCGCCACCACCACTGCCGGGCAACGGGCACGCGGCGACCGGTCAGGTGACAGCGCACCCACGGTCGGTACATCATCGCCATCAGGCCGACGATCACGACGACCGCCCCGATATCGAGCCGGGCGAGGAGCCGACCTCGCGTGGAGTCGTCGATCGATCGGGCCGTCTCGGCGGCACGACGGACGATCATCGCCGCCGCGCCGAGCCCGACGAGCGCGCCGGCACGAGCCGTCACCGTTGCTCTGGAATTGGGGGCCGTGGGCAAGCGGGCGTCCTCGTGGCAGCACTGCGGAATCCGTAGTGTAGGAACCCGTGCACGCCAACGAAGAGCAAGACGTGTCGCATCGTCTCGAGCAGCTCGTCAAAGCCTTGAACTTCCACGATGTGCAGCGGATTCACGTGCTGGCGTGGCGTGATCTCGACGATCCCGACTCCGGTGGATCCGAGGTGCATGCCGACGAGTGCATGCGGCGCTGGGCCGATGCCGGTCTCGATGTCCTCCATCGCACCTCGGCGGCCGTCGGTCGACCACCAGTGGCGGTGCGCAACGGTTACCGCGTCGTGCGGCGGGGGAGTCGCTATTCGGTGTTCCCCCGCACGATGGTCAGTGAGATGACCCGGCGGATGGGTCCACGCGACGCCCTCGTCGAGATCTGGAACGGGGTGCCGTGGATGTCGCCGGTTTGGTTCCACGGGCCGCGGATCACATTCATCCATCACGTCCACGGCCCGATGTGGGACCAGATGTTCCCGCCGCCGTTCGGTGCGGTCGGTCGGCTGCTCGAGGCCCGCCTGGCCCCGCCGTTCTACCGCCGTGGGTTGACGGCGACACCGTCGGATTCGACCCGCGATGAGGTCGTCAGGGTCATGGGACTGAAGCCCGAGCGGGTCACGGCGATACCCAACGGCGTGGACCCGTTCTTCCATCCGGGTGGCGAGCGGTCGACCGAGCCGCTGGTGGTCGCCGTCGGTCGCCAAGCCCCCGTGAAAAGATTCGTCGAGCTGCTCACAGCCTGCGCACAGGCCCGCGACCTCGGCCCGCATCGCGATGTGCGCGTGGTGTTGGTCGGCGACGGTCCGGACCGCGGGTTGATCGATGCCTGGATCGCCGATCACGATGCCGCCGATTGGGTGACTCTGGCCGGACGGGTGACGAACGAGGAGCTACGCGATCTGTACCGGCGGGCGTGGATCGTCGCCAGCGCTTCGCTGGCCGAGGGCTGGGGATTGGCGCTCACCGAGGGTGCGGCATGCGCGACGCCGGCCGTGGCCACCGATATCAGCGGACACCGGTGCTCGGTCATCGATGGCGAGACGGGCGTGCTGGTGGCCGAGTTGGCGGACCTGGGGGCCGCGATGGCCCGCGTGCTCGGTGACGATGAGCTCAGGGCGCGGCTGGGAGCCGCTGCCCGGCACCGGGCGACCACGTTGACGTGGGACCGCGTCGCCCACGATGTACTGGCCGTTCTCGTCCGAGCGACCCGGGAGCACCACGGCGCCGGCCGGTAAGGTCGCGGATACTGTGGCCGACCCCGCTGACACCACCTCTGGCACCAGCGCCTTCTTCGCGCCACGTGGCCTGCAGCGGGTGGCTCCGCGGGCGGTCGTCCTGGCCCTGATCGTCTGGTGGTGGCCGTCGTTGACCGGCGCGGGTGACCACGTCAACGTCATCCTCGCAGGCGACCAGGAGATCGTCGCCGACTCGAATCCGGTGATCCGGCGGTTGCGGGAGCGCGGTTTGGAGGTCGAGGTACATCCGGAGTGGACGTCGTGGTGTGATGCAGCCGATGCGCTCGGACCGCGGATGGCCGATCTGGACGCCGAGGCCGTCGTCCTCTCGTTCCGACACGAGGGCCGATGCCCGACAGCTGTGGGCCAGCCGGACATGGCCGTCGATCGGTTGGCCCGCAGCGCGGCGGCCGAGAACATCGCGCTGGTGGTCGTCGCCGCCGCCCAGGGCGACGTCGAGCCGCCGGTGGCCGAGGCTGTCGGTCGGCTCCAGGCCAACGGCCGGGTGGCCGTTGCCGACGCCGGGCGTCTGCTCGGCGGTGACCAGTCGGCCCAACGGGTGAACTGCGAGTGGTGGGACGATTGTGGGCCCGCCGGCTTGGTCGCCGTGCGCGATGAGCGCGGGGCGTTGACCGAGGCGGGTCTCGAGCGCGTCGCCCGAGTCGTCGTCGCGGTGGTTCCGTGAGCTTGGACGCGACGGCCGAGCGCAGCGGTTCGACCAGCGCCGCCGCGAGACGACCGTCAATACCGCGGGTACTGCCTCGGCCGGCGTGGGCCGCGGCATGCAGCGTGATCCCCCTGGCCGTCGTGGTGTTGGCGATAACCAGATATCACTGGTATCCGACCGGTGATCTGGCGCACACCGAACTGATGCTGCGCGCCATCCCACGCCATCCGCCGCTGGTCGGGGTGGCGGCGCGTGTCGGGCCGATCGACGACCAGGGATCGGCGCTCGGGCCAAGCATGGCGTACCTGCTCTTTCCGATCTACCTGCTGTTCGGTCGTTCGTCGATGGGGATGATCGTCGCCACCGACGCGCTTCACGCCGTGGCGATCGGTGCCGTCATCTGGCTGGTCGGTCGTCGTCACGGCCGCGCCGCCGGCGCGACCGCAGGTCTTGTGCTGCTGGTGATGATCCGGGCGTTGATGACGACATTCTTCGTCGAGCCGTGGAACGTGTGGATTCCGGTGTTCGCCTTCGCAGTGTTCCTGATCCTGCTGTGGGACGTGGCCGAGGAACGGTCGCGGTCGTTGCCCTGGGCCGTGGCCATCGGCTCGCACTGTGCCCAGACCCACATCAGCTACCTGCCGCTCGTCGGCGGGATGACCGGTCTCGCCGTGGTATGGCTGCTGGCACGCCGCAGAGTGGTGCAGGGGCGCCTGTGGCGGGACCTGGTGATATCGGCCGCAGTGGGTGCCGTCTCGTTGATTCCGCCGGTGTACGAACAGCTGACTCGGTCGCCGGGAAACCTGCGCCGGTTGTGGCACCACTTCGGCAATCCCCCCGATCCGTATGTCGGATTCCGGGCCGGGACGCAGGCATTCGCCGGGGAGTTCAACCTGCTGGGTAGTTGGGTGACCGGCCGGCACCACGAGCCGACGGCGCGTCCGAACGTCGTCGGTTTCGTGGCCATGGTGGCCCTCGTCGGGGCGGGATTGTGGTGGGCGTGGCGTCGCCGCGATCGTCCGGTACTGGCGCTGTATGCCGTCTGGGGAGCGGTCACGGCGATCGGGCTGTTCTCGGTGACCCGCGTATTCGGCGAGTTCTACGACTACGTGGTGCGCTGGATGTGGCCGATCAACGCCGTCGCCGTGCTCGCCGCCCTGCTGTCCATCGGGCGGGGGGTTGCCTCCCGCACCCCGAACCACGCCCCGAGGTGGGAGCTGGCCGTCGGGGGAGTGTCGGCGATCCTGCTGATCGCCGCATCGGCCCAGGCGGTAGGCACTCGTCCGGCCCACGAGTCCGATAGCCGGTTGGTCGGCGGGCTCAGCGGCTCGCTCACCGCGAAATTGTCGCCCGACGCCCGCTACCTGCTGCGGTGGCACGACCCGGCGGCCCTCGGCGGCGTGCCCTACGGCCTCGTGTTGGAGATGGAACGACGCGGTGTGCACGTCGGCGTCGATCCGTGGGGGAGGGCTGCGGCCCAGCCGTTCCGCGTGCAACCCGAGGAGACGGCATCGACGGTGCTCTGGTACATCTCCGGCGACCACTCGATCGCCGAATTCGAGCAGCGGAGCGACGCCGTGCTGCTCGCCAGGTTCGACCCGCGCCAACCGGAGGACCGGGACCGCTCCCACCAGGTGCGGGCGCAGATCGAGTCGCGTCTCACCGAGATCGGCCGCGCCGAGCTGATTCCCAAGCTCGACGAGCAATACGGCACCACACAGATCCGCCTTTTCGAACATCTCCCCGCCGACGTGATCAAACTGGTCATCGAGTACAACGATCTGCGCGAACCTGGAGCGGTCTTCGAGGTGCCGATCTTCGCCCCGCTGTTCACGCCGGGATAGCCGGCGGCGGGTCAGCCCGGCAAGAGCCGCGTCGCCGTCTTCAGCGCTCGGAGGGCACCCTGGCGGGCACTGCGGCGGTGATGAGACTTTCCGGACTCCTCGGAGCCGGTGGTGGCCCGGTTGGCGAGAAACCAGTCGTACGACTGGGCGAACATCTCGGCATTGGAGTACTTCGGTTGCCACCCGAGCTGGTTGCGGGCGTGGTCGATGTCGAACCACATCGAACGGCTGTACATGATCCAGTGGTACGGGGCGAACGGGGCGAGTTTCAACGTCGCCGCCCCGCGCATCGCCAACGACGTCGGGCGGGCAGGGAGGCTGCGCACCTTCGAGCCCGTCCCGGCGTGGGCACAGACCGATTCGAGTGTCTCGCGCATCGTCCCGAAGCGGTCGGTGCCGCCGTTGAACAGACCGGGGCCGGTGTGGAGTGACGCCCGGATGCACAGGTCGGCCAGGTCGTCGGCCTGGACGAACTGGTATCGGTTCGAACCGCCACCGAGGACGAACACGTCGGCGCCGTCGGCGATCCAGTCGAACAGGATGCCGAAGATCCCCAGCCGACCGTGTCCGAGGATCGTTCGAGGGCGCACGATCGAGACGTCCAGTCCGCGTGAAACGGCCTCCAAACACGCCCACTCGGCGGCCAGCTTCGCCCGGCCGTAGGCCTCCTGAGGGTTGGGTGCGGTCGTCGGGAGCACCGGGTTGGCTTCTGGGATGCCGAAGATGGCACTCGACGACGTATGGACGACCTTGGTCACCCCGGCGTCACGGGCGCTCTCGAGCAGCACGATCGTGCCGTCGACGTTGACGGTGCGCAACAGGCCCTCGTCCTTGGCCAGCGGTACCTGGGCGACGTTGTTGAACACCACATCGACCCCCTCGCACGCCGCCCGCACGATATGCCGATCGCGGATATCGCCCCGGACCATCTCAATGCCGGGCGAGGGGTCGTCGGTCTCGTTGACGTCGAGGACCCGGACGTCGTAGCCGGACCGAAGCAGGTTGGTGACGACCAGGGCCCCGAAGTAGCCGCTCCCGCCGGTGACGAGTGCTCTCATGCCCGCCGCCGACCGGGAGCCGGGATGTCGAGCGAACCGAAGCGATCGGCGCCGTCTCGGGAACCGACAATGGAGCACGTCATGACAGCGCCACGCCCTGCGTCACACACCACCGGATGGAGCGGCGCATACCTTCGAGCAGATCGATCTCGGGCTCGTAGCCCAGTTCGGTGCGCGTCACCGAGATATCGCAGGCGATTGTGGCGCCCATCTCGCCGAGCACATGGATCTCCTGTTTGTACCGCCCGGCTTTCTGCAGCAATCGGTCGGCGGTCACGGCCACACCGGAAACGAACTGGGGCACCTTCAGCCCGCCGCCCTTCGACGGGAGCCCTTCCGCTCGCAGGGCGGCCTGCACGGTCGAGACGATCTCGGCAACGGTGTAGGGACGGGCGTCGGCGACCCACCACGCCGAGCCGGGATCGGCATCGCTGAGCGAAGCCCGCACGATTCCCTGGACCAGGTTCTCGATGTAGACCATCGACCGGCGCTGATGCCCTCCACCGAACAGCGGAAACCGACCGGAGCCGACCATCTTGAAGAACGTCGTCTGTCGCAGCGGTTGCCATGGTCCGTAGAACCACGGCGGCCGCACCATCACGGCATCGAGACCCGCCCGACATCCATCGAGAACGGCCTGCTCGGCGTGCATCTTCGAGATGCCGTAGCCGAGGTACGGCCGGTAGGGCTCGTGGTGACGGAACGTGTCGTCGCGGTCGGGGTTGAGGCCGAACGGCGAGTTCGACGAGACGTGTACCAGTCGCCGAACGCCCGCCGCGGTGCAGGCGGCGACCACGTTGCGGGCACCACCGGCGTTGATCGTCTCGAACTCGGTGACGTTGGCCGGGTGGATGACGCCGGCGGTGTGAATCACGTCGGTGGCCGATCCGGCATCGGCGAAGGCACCCGACAGTGAGCCCGGGTCGGTGACATCGGCGATCACCGTCGTCACGTCGGCCAGATCGGCGAGCAATGCAGCCTCCTGCGACGACCTCACGATCGCCGTGATCCCACCCGGGCGGCCGTACCGGCCTTCGGGCGAGCTCAGCAGATTGCACAGCCCGCGGCCGAGCCACCCGGCGGCGCCGGTGATGATCGTGTGGTCGGGCAGGGGCCGCGGCCCGAAGACTGTCTTAACCACGAGGACGTTCCGTTCGTGCGAAGTAGCGGGCATTGCGGATGGCCAGGGCCATCACCGAGCCCTGGGGATTGACGCCCGGAGCGTCGGGGAGCAAGGACGCGTCGTTGACCCACACGTTGGTGCAGCCGTGGATGCGGCCGTACGAGTCCGCCCCGCAGCGGTTGCGATCCTCACCGAGCGGGACGGTCGAACACAGGTGGACGGTCATCACGGACGCCTTGGCCGCAGCGAATCGTTCTTGCAAGATGGCCAGATCGGCGCGCTCGCGCACGATCGGCGCGCCCCGGAACGAGGGGTAGACCTCGAGCGCGCCGGCGGCAAGCATGAGCAGAGCGAGTCGGGCCAGCCCGCTGCGCAGCAGATCCTTGTCGCGCCTGGTCAGGCGATACGTCACGATCGGGTCGCGCACGCCGGGGATGGCCTGCACCCAGCCCCGGCCCTCGCTGGTGATCGCGGCGTAGTAGATGCTGATGGAGGGCCATGCCTCGACGGCGGGGGCGAAGTCGCGCCAACTGTCCGACAGCGACAAGGCGACCAGACCGGGGTTCGACGCCGAGCCGCCGAACGACAGGGCGGGGGCGAACTCCTTGACCTGATGGACCGGCACGTCGTCGGGCACGTTCAACTCGTGGTCGAACCGGGCGGCCAGCTTGACCGTCGGGTGAACGGCCAGCGAGTGGCCGATGTGCTTGCGCACACCCGACCGCTGCAGCAGCGCCGGCGTTTGGATGGCGCCGCCACAGACGATCACATGACGGAACTTGATCGTCACCGGGATGCCGCCGTGCCGCGCCGACGCCGATGTCGCCCGGTCGTTGGAGATGATCAGGCGGTCGATCGTCAACCCGGTGACGAGCCGGGCGCCGGCGGCCTGCGCCCGGGGCAGGTAGGTGCGGGTCATCGACTGGCGGTCGCCGCGAAAGCCGGTCGTCCCCTCGGGGTACGTCATCCAGCGGGGGATCTCGGAGTTCTGCCAGCCGAGCGCTTCGGCCCCATCGCACAGGATGCGGCTGGGCTCCGAGGTGGTGCCGGGGGAGAGGCCGATCGAGAGCTCCTTCTCCACCTCGTCTGCGATGCCGTCGAGTTCGGTCGGGTCGAGATCGCGGATCTGGTATTGGGTGCGCCAGCGGTCGATCACCTCGCCCGGCGGCCGGCGGTACAGCCCCGAGTTCACCTCGGTACCCCCACCGGCGCAGCGTCCCTCGGTGTAGGCGATGCTCGGGGCTCCGAGCGCCACCGTCACGCCGCCCGACCGGTACTGCGCATCCATCTGGGCCAGTGAGAACGCGGTGACCGAGCCCTGCTCCACCCAGGGGCCCTCCTCGGCGACGAGCACATCGAAACCGGCCTCGGCCAGCACCGTTGCCGTCGTCGCCCCGCCGGCGCCGGATCCGACGATCAGCACCTCGCAACTCATCACGTCGAGCGGCGCGGAGCTCATGACGGGGTTCCATCGGCGAGCGTGTCGGGCCATGTCTCCCAGACGTACGCGTAGCCGAGCGACCGCGTGAGCCGTACGTATTCACCGAACAGCGGGAGTGGCCGATCGGTGAGCAGGCGCATCACCGGCTGCTTCATCGGGCCGAACGATGCGGCCCGCACGACCCCGCCGATGACGGTGACGCCGAAGCGGACGAAGCTCGGGAGGCTGCTCAGGCGTCGGCGAATGAAGACCACTGTGTCGTCGAGGCGCGCCGAAGGAAGCCCGGGGAGATCGTGGCGCAGCAACTGAGCGACGAATGGTGCGGCGAGGCGCTCGACGAGGGGAGCGGAGTCCATGAAGGAGACGGAATGGTACTCGCCCCAACCCTCATCCAGCTGTTTGTCCGAACCATGGCTGTTTGTCGGAACCGTGGCTGGGCGCGGCGGAGCCGGGGCGATCAGCCGAGAGCGGCGACGGCCAGGACGCTGACGGCGAGCGTGGCGGCGACCCACGACAGGATCGCCGTGCGGTTGGACGCCGTCCACCGATGTCGCATCGGTTGTTCGACCATGCGGTTGAGCAGGATCGCCGCGGCGAGGCTGACCACGACGCGAACGATGGTCAGCAGCCACGTGTCGACACCGCCGCCGTCCAGGTGTAGTCGGTCGGCGCGCAGGCTGAGAATGATCGGCCAGTGCACGAGATAGAGCGCGTAGCTGAGCTTGCCGAGTTCCACAAGGGGACGGGTCGCCAGCACGCGGGCCATCGAGCCGCCGGCGAGGGTGGCCGAGATGACCGTCACATGGACGATCGAGAGCGCGGCGAATCCGCCGGCTCGCACCCAACGCTGGTCCTCGTCGCCCCAAACGAAGGCGATGATCGTGACGGTCAGTCCGATCCACCCGGCACTCGCCAGGGCTCGGCCGCGCAGGAACTCCCGACCGCGTCGGTGGACGACGATCGCCAGCAGGCACCCGGCGGCCAGCTCGGCCGCCCGCACGTCGGTGCCGAACATCTCGCGGGGGTGGGCGCGGTGCAGCCCGATCGCCAGTAGGGCCGAGGCGATCCATATTCCAACGCACAGCGCCGCCAGACGGGGTGCCGCCTTCGCCGGTCGGCGCCGCAGTACGAGGAACACGACGAGCATCACTGCATAGAACTGCTCCTCGACACCGAGCGACCAATAGGGCCCGAGCGGTCCGAGTACCCGAAGGACCTGCTCGGCAGCGAGGCGGATGACGTGCCAATTCATCACGTTCAGCGCCCCGGCGATCCCATCGGATGCCGCCATGCCCTTTCCCCAGCCGGCCCATGGCGTGAGGCTGAACAGGATGACGATGGTCGCCACGACCAATGCCGCCGGCGCCAACCGCTTCACCCGGCGCGCCCAGAACGCGCCGAGGTCGACGTGCCCGGAGCGGCCCAGCTCGTTGAGCAGCAGCGAACAGATCAGAAAGCCCGACAGGGTGAAAAAGCTCGATACGCCGAGGAATCCGCCCGAGATCACATCGGGGAGGGCGTGGAACATCAGCACGGCGCCCACAGCCAGGGCTCGCAGGCCGTCTAGGGCAGGGATGTACGTGAGCCCCGACCGGCTCTGAACTGTCGTCACGATGCCGGGCACGGTAGCAAGCCGGCGGCCCTGGCGATGTTCGATCGCACGGTAACAATCTCCACCGGGTGCTCCAGGTGGGGCGGGGCCGATCGTCACCGTCGGGTTCGCCTCGGGAGAGATTCCCCGCATCGCCTCAGCCTTGTTCGATTTCCGGCACAGCGCGACGCATATCGAACACCATCTGTTCGAGTTGGCGCTGGATGATCCGGCACTGGATGATCCGTGGTCACCTCCGGCCGCCGACGGCTACGCTGAGTGCTCGCATTGGCGCGTCCTGGGCTCAGTTCTTGAGGATCGGGGTACAGTCGGCTCATGCGCAGAGTCCGCCGCTCGATAGTCGGGTGGATCGCCGCAGGCCTCCTCATCGCCGCAGTCGTCGCCGGATCGGCGGGATCGGCCGGGTGGCCGCTCACCGGCGTGTCCCCACCGTCGTTGTCGATCGGATCCGCATCGGCTGAGCACCTACGAACCGCGTTGCGTACGGCCGACGACCTCCCCAGTTCCGCAACCTCCTCGACCGACCCGCAGCCGACCCCGGTTCCCTCCACGACGGATTCCTCCACGTCTTCCTCCCCGCCGGTGGGGGGGGCGG
>JANMJD010000230.1:0-19926 GCA_031371195.1 Actinomycetes bacterium
GGGGGCGCCGCGCCGGGGGGGGGGGGCCCCCCCAAACCCCCCCCCCCCCCCCCCCCCCCCCCCCGGGGGGGGCCCCGCGGCCGGTGACCACCGGGCGCTGATCAGCTGCCGTTGAGGAACGTGTTGATCGACTCGACGACCCGCTCGAGGTCGCTCGGGGTCATCCCCGGGAACAGCGGCAGGCTGACGATCCGGGAGAACATGTCCTCGGCGACCGGCATGTCGCTCGGCGAGTAGCCCCACTTGTCGGTGTACAGCGGGTGCATGTGCAGCGGCCGGTAGTGCACGCTCGTGCCGATCGATGCTGCTGCGAGGTGTTGCACCAGGCCGTTGCGGTCGACCTGATCGGCCGCACCTTGGAGGACGGCGACATACAGGTGCCAGGCGTGTTGCATGCCCGATTCGACGACCGAGGCGTCAGTGGCGTCGTGCAGCGGCTTGATGCCGGTGACGTCGTTGAGCAGCTTGGAGTACTGCATCGCCAGATCGATGCGCTGGGCGGCCAGATCGTCGCAGCGCCTGAGCTGCGCCCGGCCCACGGCCGCGGCGACATCGGTCAGGTTGTACTTGAACCCGGCATCGAGGATGCGGTAGTCCCACGGCGCGTTCGTGTCGAACCGGCGCCAGGCGTCACGGCTCAAACCATGCAGGCTGAGGCGACGGGCGCGGCCGGCCAGTTCCTCGTCGTTGGTGGTCAACATGCCACCCTCGCCTGCCGTGGTGATCGTCTTGTTGGCGTAGAACGAGAAGCAGGTCGAGTCGGCCAGTGCTCCGACCTTGCGGCCCTTGTAGAGCGTGGGCAGCGAATGGGCGGCATCGTCGATGACATAGGCGCCCACACGGGCGGCGAGTTCGTTGATGGCGTCCATATCGGCCGGGTAGCCGGCGTAGTGGACCGGCATGATCGCCTTGGTCCGCTCGTTGAGCTTGGCCTCGACTGCGGCCGGATCGATGAGCATGCTCTCGGGCAGCACGTCGACGAGTACCGGGGTGGCCCCCATGTACTGCACGACCTCGGCCGTCGAGGCGAACGTCATCGTCGGAACGATCACCTCATCGCCCGGGCCGACGCCGCGGGCGGCGAGGGCCAGATGCAATGCGGCCGTGGCCGAGTTCATCGCCACGGCGTACTTGGCGCCGACATACTCGGCGAACTCGGCCTCGAACTCGACGCAGTTCTTGCCGGTCGTGAGCCAACCCGATCGCAGCACCTCGACGGCGGCTTCGACCTCTGCCTCGCCGAGGGTCGGCTTGAAGAAGGGGATGGGTGTGACCTCACTCATGAAATGGACTCCTTGACGGCGGGACGGTTGGCGAGTAACTGATGGAACAGATCGGCGTACTGCCCGGCGATGATCTCGAGTGTCATCGAGCCTTCGACGCGCAGTCGGGCGGCATGGCCGAAATCCGTGGCCAGTACGTCGTCGTGGGCGAGGCGGATGACCGCGTCGGCGATCGGGGCGGTGCTGCGTGCCGGCACGAGCAGACCGGTCGCGTCGTGGACGACGACGTCGCGACAACCCGCCCAATCGCTGGCGATGATCGGCACTTCGGAGGCGGCTGCCTCGAGCAGGATGCGCGGGATCCCCTCGCCGTAGGCGGTGGGGTGAACGAGCAGATCGGTGGTCGACAGCAGCCCGGGGATATCGGGGCAGTTGCCGCCGTAGCGCACCTCGACCTCGGTACCGACGAACGGGGTGACCGCCGCGGCCCGTTTCGGGTTGGGTTCCTCGGGTCCGACGATCAGGAAGAGGGCGGAGCGGCCGAGCTTGCCGTCGCACATGCGGGCGGCGTCGCAGAATTCGGCGACCCCTTTGGCCTTCAAAAGGCGGGTCGCCAGCACCACCAGATAGCGGTCGCCGACCTCGTAGTGACGGCGCATCTCGTCGCCACGGCCCGACGACCGGACGGCGTCGAAGCCCTGCAGCTTGACGCCCGAGCCGGGGATCACCATCGACGTGGTCGGTGCGACCCAACCGTGCTCGAGGAACTGGCGATGGTCGTCGGTGTTCTGGAACACGGTGAACGCGGCCGACTTGCGGGCCACGACCTGCGCCGATCCGTAGCCGTGGCGCAGGGCGAAGCCTTTGGCGCCGCCGGTGGCGAACGACTGGCCCGTCCCGGTGACCGTGCGGGTATAGACGCCTTGGCGGTCGCCGTCGGCGGCGCGGTTGGCCAACATGCCCGGGATGCTGTCCCAGGTGTGCACGAGATCCGCGCCACGGTCTCGCCTGAGGCGGCGGATCATGCCGGGGAGCTTGAGGAACTCCCGTTTCAGATCGCCGCGGCCCACCGCGTGAGTGACGACGCCGTCGGCGTTCGAGTCGGCCGTTGCCGGCGTGGCGCCGATCCCGGCGAGTTCGACATCGATTCCATGGGTCCGCAGCTCGTTGACGAGGGGGATGCGCGCATTGATGTCATAGGCGCCAAAGAAGATGATCTTCTTCACGTACTGTCCAGTCGGGTGTCGCTCCCGGACTCTGCCAAGTGCCGGAATGAGAAATGAGGGGTGCCCGCGACCAACGAAAGTCTACCGCGGGACATTTGGGCGGGGATGGGAAACGGCCCACCGATTGACACGGTGGGCCGCTTCGCAAGGTTTGGAGAACCGGATCGTTCAGGCGGCGAGGCGAAGCGCCGGATATCCCTGCTCGTCGAGTGGAACCGGGCGGGACAGCACGGTCATCGTGATGATCTTGACATCGAGCCAGACGTTGCGATGCTCGGCATACCACTGGGCCAAGCGGAGCTTGTGGGGGAGGATCTTCTCGAGATACTCCTTCTCGGGGTCGTCCGACGCACCGAGGATCTCGGACTCATTGCGATAGACCATCGACGCCAGATCGGTGATTCCCGGACGCACCTTGAGCGCCTCGTGGAACTCGGTCGGCATCAGTTCGACGTAGCGGGCCACCTCGGGCCGGGGCCCGACGAGGCTCATGTCACCGCGCAGCACGTTGAGCAGCTGAGGCAGCTCGTCGAGCTTCCAGGCCCGCAGGCGCTTGCCGACGCGGGTGATCCGAGGATCACCACCCGAAGTGATCAACGGCCCGGTGTTCGAGCTGCGCATGCTGCGGAACTTGAGAACCGTGAACGGAACGCCGTTTCGCCCGACACGGGTCTGGCGGTAGATCACCGGACCATGGTCGTCGAGCCAGACTGCGAGTGCTGCCACACCCATCAGCGGTAGAGCTGGAATGATTCCACCGGCTACGAGCAGCAGATCGAACGCCCGCTTGACTCTGCCGCTTCGAACGCTGTTGCTTCTCATCTCCATCCTCCAAACTTGAGGGCCGCTCGTCGGCGGCCGCTGCTGCGAACTTGATGGGATCAGCATCGACCCTGAGCTGCACTTCCGCAACGGGACATCCGGACCATCTGTGGCCGTATGACGTCTCGGAGCGGGGGTCATGACGCGAATAGGCCGAAAGTCCCGACACCGTCCGATACCCGCCGACATCTAGCCTCGGGGGGTGACCAGATTGCGGTGGTTCGATCGTTCGCCGAGCGCTACGAAGCGCGACGACCAGGGCCGCGAAGCCGCGGCTTCGCCCATGTCGTTCGGGCATTCAGGTTCCGTCGAACCGCACGTCGAGGACGACGACGACCTCAGGTTCGGGTGGCGTGTGCTGGTCGTCTGTACGGCGAACGTCTCTCGTTCTCCGCTGGCCGCCGCCGCTCTGCGCCGCCATCTGCGCGCCGCCGGCATACCAGCCGTTGTGCGATCGGCCGGAACAATGGCCACCGAATTGGCCGTTGACGAGCGGATGGTCGAGGCCGGCCGTGAGATCGGCGTCGACATCGCCAACCATTCCCCGCGACGGCTCACTCGTGAGCTGATCGATGGTGAGGGTCGCGATCTGATCGTCGGGCTGTCGCGCGAGCACCTGCGTGAAATCGTCGCCCTCGACCCCGACGCCTGGACCCGGACGTTCACCCTGAAGGAAGTCGTCCGCCGTTGCGAAGCCCATCGTCACGCCCTCGATGTCGATCCCGAACGCTGGACCGGGGTGCTCGGCGAGGATCGCGACCTGCGCCACCTGCTCGGCGACAACCCGAGTGACGACGTGAAGGATCCCTACCGCAAGTCGCTCGAGCTGCATCGGGAGGTCGCCGCCGAGATCGACGGCCTGTGCCGACGTGTCGTACTCACGTTGTTCGAGTCGATCACGGCGTAATCAACGGGCTGCACGTGGCAGATCCGTCGTCGGTGAAACCTGCCCGGCGACCGGGAGGAAGCTCCATTGATCGGAGTCCACCGCCAGGGTGAGGCGCAGAATCCCGAATGTCGGAGTTGCGCACCTCGCTGCTGGGCTCGTCCGTGGCGAAGCCGCGCAGATCCTTGCCTCCCGTGCCGACGACGAACTTGCGGGCACCGGTCGAGTCGGGCTCGCCGGTCGGGTCTTGCGGGGCGAACCGTTCGTAGTCGTGGTCGTGGCCGTTGAGGATGACGTCGGCGCCTGCTCGCCGAGCACCTGCCAGAAGGTCTGGAAGCTCGCCGCCGACTCGTGGGTTCCCGACCAGAAGCGAGGCTTGTGCCAATAGGCGGCGAGGCAAGCCGTCGGATGGGGCGGTGAGATCGCCGCGCAGCCAGGCCACCAGCAGCCCGTCACCGGCAGTGAAGCGAAAACCGGACCGCCGCCGGGCGACAGGCTTTTCGGCCCATATGTGGTGCGGCATGCTGGTCTCGAACGCATCTTCTCCATACTGGACGTTCCGCGGCCGAAATCTCACGCGCTCCTGCACGTGACAGATAGGTCAACTGACATCCTTCTCTTCGGCGTTCCAACGGAGGAGACTTGATTCGCCACCGAGCGCTGATCAAGCGTTGCGTGTCGTGTCCGGAACCTATCGTCGAGCAAACCAACCGAGAGGAGACACACGTGACTGACACCGCCGCCGGCCTGTCTGCTCTCGACGTCGCTCCGACCGGCGGTTCGGCCGGTTCCACTGCTCGCGGCGCAGCCTGGTCGACGGCGTCGTACGCCTCGATGGGTGTTTCGCAACTCGTGCTCCTGCGGGTGCTGAACGGCTACATGTCGAAGGCCGAATACGGCGTGGTCACCGCAGCGTTGATCGTCATCGGTTTCGGGCGGATCTTCACCATGTCGGGCGTCGGTCCGGCGATCGTGCAGCGCCCCGACGTGGAGCGCCGCCACATCGAGACCGGATTCCTGGTGTCGATGATGATGGGAGCGGCCGGCGTCGTGACGCTCAGCCTGCTCGCCCCGTTCGTCGGCGGGTTCTTCCACTCCGACCAGCTGGTCAGTGTGATCCGGGTGATCAGCCTGACGTTCATCATCCAAGCGGGCGGCATCGTCGGCGAGGGTCTGCTGCAGCGCGATCTGCAGTTCCGCAAGTTGGCAATCGCCGAGGTGATCAGCTACGTCGGGTTCACCATCGTCGGCATCTCCGCGGCGATCGGCGGCGCAGGCATCTGGTCGTTGGTGGCCGCCAACATGGCCCAGGCGGCGATCAAGATGGTGCTAGTCCTCCTCGCCGCCCGCCACCCGATGAGTTGGCACTTCGACCGCCGCGCCGGTCGTGACCTTGCCCGTTTCGCCAGTGGGTTCACCCTGGCCAAGATCTGCAACTACGCGGCAATCAACGGCGACAACACCGTCATCGGTCACACGATGAACAAGGAGTCGCTCGCCGTCTACGGCCGGGCCTACCAGCTGCTGGCCATGCCGGCGATGCTGTTCGGCCAGGTGGTCGACCGGGTGCTGTTCCCGGTCATGGCCCGACTGCAGGACGACGTTCCCAAGCTGGCGCGTACGTACCGTCGTGGTGTGGCGGCGATCGCCACGGTCACCGGTCCCGGCGGAGCGCTGATCATGGTGCTCGCTCCCGAGATCATCCGCACCCTCGCCGGGGATCACTGGGAGGCGGCGATCAACCCGCTGCGGGCGTTCGCCCTCGGGCTGACGCTGCGGACCGGCTACAAGATCTCCGACTCCCTCGCCCGGTCGTCGGGCACGGTGTTCAAGCGGGCCAAGCGCCAGTTCATCTACGCCGTGCTGGTGATCGTCGGCGCCTATGTCGGGCACTTCTGGGGACTCACAGCCTCGGCACTCGGCGTGCTCTTCGCCCTGCTGGTCAACTACCTGATGATGGCCGACCTGAGCTTGAAGACCACCGGTCTCGGCTGGATGTCGTTCATGGCCGCCCACCGGCGCGGCGTGCTGCTCGGGGCGATGACCGGCGGTGTCGGGAGTCTCATCGCCGTGCCACTGCGTCACGCCGGCGTCCACTACCTGTTGATCATCCTGGCGACCGGCATCGGCGTCGCGGCGATGTTCGCACTGCTGATCGTCATCAGCCGCGATCTGGTACTCGGCGATGTCGAATGGCTCCTGCAGGGTCGGCGGTTCGGTGGCGGTTCGGGTGACGCCTCCCGGGAGCCGGCATCGCCCGGATCCCCCGTTCGGGGTCGCACGGCGGCCAAGTCTTCGGCGGCAGGGACTCCCGGCCCCCGAGGGCAGGTGGTTCGACAGGCGTCGTCCTCCAAGACGCCGCCGCGTTCGGCCGGGACCAAGCAGCAGTCGGGTCGGTCCAAGTCGGTCCCGGCCGCTCGATCGGCAGTCGCGCCGCCCGGTTCGCCGGCATCTCGGGCCGCCGCCAAGTCGGCGCGGTCCTCCGGTGGGTCGGCGGTTCACCAGCCGACCCCGTCGTCCCCGCTGGCACCAAAGGGCTCGGCACCCCAGCCGCCGACGCCAAAGATCTCGGCGTCGCCCGCTCCTCCCCGGGTCTCGGCCAAGGCGGTTTACTCGGCAACGGCTCCACCGGCCAAGCGGCGCGTCGTGCCCCCGCCGACGTCCGCCGTCGACAACACGTCATCCAACGGCGCCACGACGCCGGAGTCGATCCGAGACCAGCCCCACGGCGGCACGGGCGACGTCGACTCGACGGCGGTATCCCGTAGCGTTGGCCGGCCGACGCGTTCGGCGAAATCGACGGTCGCCCGCTCGCGGGTCGACTACGAGAAGGTCGATCTGTTGGCGCTTGCGCTGAAGATCGGTGAAGCCGAGCCCGTCGGGCGGCGATCGGCCAAGAAGAACTCATCCCCCAATGCGAGCAACCCCCCCGCCGCAGATCGAGAGGCCAATCGTGGGTGACCGCCCCCTGACCCATCAGTTGATCGACCGGTTCAATGACGACGGCGTGGCCTGGTGCCACTGGAAGTCGAATCGTGACCTTGCCGAATCGATGGACGGCTCGACCGACCTCGATCTGCTCGTCGATTCGGCCCGTCTCGACGACGTCTACGAAGCGTTCGCCTCGCTCGGCTTCCGCCGCGGCCAGGTGGCCGGTAGCCGCGTCGACGTCGGCCTCGAGGACTTCCTCGGCGAGTGTGAGGCGACCGGCAATCTGGTCCACATCCACACCCACTGGCGGCTCGTGTCGGGTGAGGCCCACCACAAACGATTCCGCATCCCGTCGGAGCGCCTGATCCTCGACACGCGCCAGCGCGGCGACATCGAGGGCACGTGGACCTCGCATCCGGCTGCCGAGGTCGTGCTGCTGGCCATCCGCACCGGGTTGAAGCTCCGCTGGCGCGATCGGCTCGGTCTTCGGGTCGGCCACAAGACCGGTATCGCCGATATCGGTGACGAGCTCGATTGGCTGGTGCGCCACTCCTCGATGGACGACGTGCGCGACTTCGCCGGCAAGATGCTCGGGGCCAAGGCGGCTTCGGCCGCGGTCGATCTGGCCAGCTTCGGCCCCTCGACCCGTCGGCTGCTCAAGCTGCGTCGCGCCGTGCAGGCCGACTTCGCCCTGCAGACGTCGATGCGCGGTCCGGCCGCCCGCATCGAGCGCTGGCAGCGCGAGCTCATCTGGTTGCGGCGGGGCATCGCCCGGCACTACTTCCCCCGCCCGGTATTGCTCGGTCGGGGCGGACCGGCCGGCGGGTTGCTGGTCGCCGTCGTCGGCTCCGACGGCAGCGGCAAGTCCACCGTCGTCAAAGGGTTGCACAAGTGGTTCTCGCTGAAGATCGACACCTTGCCGATCTATTTCGGCTCGGGCGACGGCAACAAATCATTGATTCTCAAGCCGTTCAAGCTGGTGCTCGGCATGCGCCGGCGCGATGGACTCGAAGGCGCATCGAACACCGACGACGACCCGGGCCGCCTCAACCGACCGCCGAGCATGACACGCGCCGTGTGGGCGCTGGCCGTGTCGCTCGAGAAGCGCAAGACGCTGCGGCGGGCGTTCAAGGCTCGCACCCGCGGCATGTTGGTCATCGCCGACCGCTACCCGCAGACCCAGATCCCCGGGATCAACGATGGTCCGCAACTGCGGGCGTGGGCCGAGTCGTCGTCCGGACTCAAACGGCGTCTGTCGGCGTTCGAGTCGACGCCTTATCAGTGGGCCCACCGGTTCCCGCCGGATCTTATCCTGCGGATGAAGGTCAGCCCCGAGGTTGCCGCAACCCGCCGCCCCGAACACGACCCCGACGACCTGAAGCGGCGAATCCGCATCGTCGGAAGCCTCGAGTTCCCCGATTCGCTGCACGGTGTCGTCGAGATCGACGCCGATCAGACGCAGCCCGAGGTCTTCGCGGCCGCCCGGCGGGCGATCTTCGAACATATGTAGTACCCGAGAACAAACGAAGCGACCGAGCAACACGAATGAAAGGTGGGATTCGATGCGACTGAGGCAGGACCGCGCCATCGAACCGACGCGCCCCCACGGTGCGTCACTTGTCCGTCGGCTGGCGATCACGGTGGTGGGTGCGCTTGTCGCGTCACTGGCCGGAGTGCTCGTCGGTGTCCCCGCAGCGTCGGCGACGCCGTGGCTGACCTTCGTCCGCAACATCCAGACACGCCCGTTCGTCGGCACTTCGACGTCGATGGGCGACAACGAGGGTCTTGCCTACATCGCCACCAACGACACCCTGTGGGCCGTCGACGATTCACCCGGCCGTCTGTACGCGGTGAACCGGACGTCGGGTGCGCTCGGCCAGGTCATCTCCAACGCCCAGTTCCAGGGGGCCACACGCTTCGGCGGCACCGGCGAGGCCGCGGGACCCAACCGGGTGAAGGACATGGAGGCGGTCGCCTACGATGTGGCCAACGATCATCTGTACGTGTTCAGCGGCACCTGCTGCACCGCTGCTGAGCTGCCGACGGTGTTCCGTCTGACCAGGACCAATACGTCGTCACCATTCACGATCGAGTCGTGGCAGGCGCTCAACGCACCGTACAACGACAACTCGGGGGCGAGCTTCCGCAACGGTGAGCTGTGGGTGGCGATGGGCAAGACGATCGTCAAGTACGACTACGTGACCAACACGACGACGACGCCCTTCACGCTGACCGGCGCACCGAGTTCGATCTACAGCGTCGGTTTCAACCCGTCGGGTAGCGAGATGTGGGTCACCGGTTCGGGCGCCAAGCTGATCAAGTACGACTGGGCGACCAAGACCCCGGTGACGGGCTTCAACTTCTCGATGTACTCGTTCGGCGTCAACGACGTGCGCGCCGTTGAGCAGATCGGCACCGAGCTGTATCTCTCCGACGGCTACGACTTCTACCCGGCCGGCGACACCAACGCATTCGGCATCCGAGTCTTCAGCCTCGTCGACACGACCGTCACGCCGCCCGTCGCCGCGTTCACCGCCACGCCGACATCGGGCACCGCACCGCTCACCGTGGCGTTCAAGGACACCTCGACCAACTTCCCCACCTCGTGGTCGTGGAACTTCGGTGACGGAAGCGTCTCGACGGCTCACAACCCGTCGAAGACCTACTCCACGCCCGGCATCTACAACGCCACGATGACCGCTACCAACCCGGGTGGATCGAGCACGTCGGCGAGCGTGGCGATCAACGTCGGCAACGTGCCCGTGGCGTCGTTCACCAAGACCGTGACGACCGGTGCCGTGCCGTTGACGGTCGGATTCACCGACACGTCGACGAACTCGCCGACCGCCTGGTCGTGGAACTTCGGTGACGGGAGCCCGGCGGTGACGACGCAGAACGCGTCGCACGTCTTCCAGGATCCCGGCGTCTACAACGTGACCCTCACGGCGACCAACGCCTCGGGGTCGAGCACGTCCGCGGCTCAGCAGGTGACGGTCAGCTCCACGGGCGGGGTGACGACCACGACGTTCGCAGCCACTGAGGATGCCTCGGTCGATCAGGTCGTGACGACGCCCAAGCCGACGGCGACCACGCTGTACAACGTGGTGTCGGCGACTGCGGCCAAGCGCAGCTACCTCAAGTTCAACCTCACCCAGATCTCGGGTGCCGTGACCAACGCCAAGCTTCGCCTGTGGGTCACCGACGCCACCGACAACGGTGCGGCCTGGTACAAGATCGCCGACAACTCATGGAGCCAGACCACTCTGACCTACGCCAACGCTCCGGCGGTGACCGGTGCACTCGCCGGTGACCCGGGCGTCGTCGCGGTCAGCGCGTGGTTGGAGATCGACGTCACGTCGGTCGTTACCGGCAACGGAATCGTCAGTTTCGCCAACCTTCCCCAATCCACGAACCAGGAGCGGTACTCGTCGCGCGAGGGAGTCAACCCGCCGCAATTGGTCGTGACCTACGGATCGGCTGCCGGTTCCGTGCCGACCGCCTCGTTCACCAAGAGCGCCTCGACCGGCGTCGCCCCGCTGTCGGTCACTTTCGCCGACACATCGACCAACGCGCCGACGTCGTGGAGTTGGAACTTCGGTGACGGCACCCCGGCCTCGACCGTCCAGAACCCGGCCCACTCGTTCGCCGTCGCCGGCGTCTACAACGTGATGTTGACGGCGACCAACGCTGCCGGGTCGAACACCTCGCTGTCCCAGGCGGTCAACGTGACGGCGCCGCCTGCCGCTCCCGTGGCCTCGTTCACGAAGTCGGCGTCGTCGGGTGTTGCTCCGTTGTCGGTGACGTTCACCGATACCTCGACGAATTCCCCGACCGTCTGGTCGTGGGACTTCGGTGATGGGTCTCCGGTGTCGACGGTGCAGAGCCCGGTGCATTCGTTCGCGGCGGCGGGTGTGTACACCGTGACGTTGACGGCGACGAATGCGGCAGGTCCGAATACGTCGGCCGGTCAGACGGTCACCGTCACCTCCGGCGGCGGCGGAGCGGTGACGACGACGTTCACCGCCGCCGAGGACGCCTATGTCGACCTGGCGGCGCCGTCCACACCGAAGCCCGCCACTACCACCCTCTACAACGTGCAGTCGACGAATACGCAACGCAGCTACATCAAGTTCAACGTCGCCAACCTCGCCGGCACAGTGACCGCGGCGACGTTGCGGATCTGGGTCACGGACGGCACCGACAACGGCGCCGCCTGGTACAAGATCACCGACAACTCATGGAGCCAGACCACGCTCACCTGGGCCAACGCTCCGGCCGTCAACGGTTCGCTGGTGGGCGACCCGGCCGCCATCCTGGTCGGGACCTGGCTGGAGATTCCGGTGACGGCGTTCATCTCGGGCAACGGCACCGTCAGTTTCGCCAACCTGCCGGTGTCGGCGAACGCCGAGAAATATTCGTCGAAAGAGGGCGTCAACCCTCCCCAGCTCGTGATCACCACGAACTGACGGTGCGTCCGTCCCGCCGCTTGACGGCGTAGTGTCCCCAGTCTCACACGGAGGGTGTTCATGAAAGTAATGGTGACCGGCGCGGCCGGGTTCGTCGGGAGTTCGTTGAGCGAGGCGCTGATCGGCGCCGGTCACGAGGTGGTGGGCGTCGACTGCTTCGTCCCCTACTACGACCGGTCGATCAAGGAATCGAATCTGGCGACACTGCGGTCGAACCCGTCGTTCGCGTTCCACGAACTCGACCTGCGTACTGCCGACCTTGGCGAGGCGCTCGAGGGCGTCGACGGAGTCGTGCACCTGGCGGCGATGCCCGGACTGGCCAAGAGCTGGACCGATGTCGAGCTGTACTCCTCGTGCAACGTCGTGGCCACGTCGCGCCTCGTCGACGCCTGCCGAGGTCGCCAGCTGCACCGGTTCGTGCACATCTCGACCTCCTCGGTCTACGGCTCGGAGGCCAACGGTGACGAGACGATGCCGATGCGTCCGGCGTCGCCCTACGGCATCACTAAGCTGGCGGCCGAGCACCTGGTGCTGGCCCACACCGAGCAGTACGGCCTGCCCGGCGTGATCCTGCGGTACTTCTCGATCTACGGACCGCGGCAGCGGCCCGACATGGGCTACAACCTGTTCTGCGAGGCCCTGCTCGATGACCGTCCGATCACGATCTTCGGTGATGGTTCGGCGACGCGGTCCAACACCTACATCGACGACTGCGTGCGCGGCACCATGCTCGGGCTGCAACTCGGCGAGGTCGGCGAGGCGTACAACATCGGCGGCGGCGAGGTGATCGGCCTGCTGGATGCGATCAATGTCATCGCCGAGGTTGCCGGCGTCTCCCCGAAGCTGATCTTCGGCGACAAACGCCCGGGAGATCAGAAGTCGACCCAGGCCGATTGCTCGAAGGCCGCGGCCCAACTGGGTTACCACGCCACGGTCGGTCCCCATGAGGGCTTGGCCCGTCAGTTCGCCTGGCACCTTGCCCGGCGTGCGGGTGGCTCGCCGGTCGCGTGACGCCTATCCCGACGAGGCAACGACCTCGTCCGGTCGCCCCACCGGCCGGTGTCGTTCGCCCCGTCTGTCTCGCCCGGCTCAAGCGACGCGACCGATAGCAGCAACTCCCGCGCTGTCGATGGCGACGCGCGGCTCGCTCGCCCAAAAGCGCCACGCTGCGTGCGAAGGTGGGTCGAATGACCCTTCGATCGGCCAAACCAGGGCGAGTATCGTGACCGAAGAGCCTTCATGCGGAGGGTTCGGGTGAATGCGGATCCCGGGTAGGGCTCGCAGGTGGGAGGGCGTTCATGTACGCAGGTTTTCGGCGTTCCGTCGTAGTCGCGAGTCTGCTGGGGGGTTCGATCGTCGCCGGTGTCACCGCGCTGGCGAGCCCGGCGGGCGCGGCTCCTGCGCTGTCGCTCACGCGTATCATCCGCACCCATCCATTCGTGGGTACCAGCACCTCGATCCGCGACAACGAGGGCCTCGCCTACGTGCCGGTCAACAACACCTTGTGGATCATCGATGACTCCACCGGCCAGGCATACGCCGTCAATCGGACCACCGGTGTGCTCGGCCAGGTCATCACCAAGTCGAATTTCGCCAACTCGAAGCGGTTCGGTGGAACCGAATTGGCCGGATCGAGTCGGGCAGGCGATCTAGAGGCCGCGGCCTACGATCCTGGCGCCGACCAGCTGTACTTCTTCAGCGGAACATGCTGCACGTCGTCGGAAAAGCCGACGGTGTTCCGTCTCAGCCGAGCGAGCACGTCCGGGGCGTTCGCCATCGACTCGTGGCAGCCCCTCAACGCGCCGTACAACGACCTGTCGGGCGTCGGGTTTCGCAACGGCGAGATCTGGGCCGGATATCTGAAGATCCTGTTCCACTACGACTACGTGACCAACACGGCGTCGTCGGCGCGGACACTGCCGGGCTCGAGCAACATCTACGGTGTCGGTTTCAATGCGTCGGGCTCCGAGGTGTGGATCGCCGAGTCGGGCGACCGGGTCAAGAAGTACGACTTCGCCAGCAACACCCTGGTGTCCGGCTACACCTACGCGATGTCGGGTCTGGGTGTGCGTGACGCCCGCGCCGTCGAGATCATCGGCAACGAGTTGTACATCTCCGACGGCTACGACTACTACGGCTCCGATCCCGATGCGTGGGGTGTGCGTGTCTACAGCCTCGGCGGCGTCGCGGTCCAGCAGCCGGTGGCATCGTTCACGAAATCGGCCACTTCGGGAACGGCGCCGCTGACCGTCAATTTCACCGACACGTCGACGAACACGCCGACGTCGTGGCTGTGGACCTTCGGTGACGGCACGACCTCGACGTTGCAGAACCCGTCACATGTGTACAGCGCGAACGGGACGTTCAACGTGACGTTGAAGGCCACCAACACCGGTGGGAGCAACACCAGCGGCGCACAATCGATCACCGTCACGGCGGCCGTCGTCACCCCGGTGGCCTCGTTCACGAAGTCGGCCTCGTCGGGGACCGCGCCCCTCACCGTGAACTTCACCGACACGTCGACGAACACGCCGACGTCGTGGCTGTGGACCTTCGGTGACGGCTCGACCTCGACTACCCGCAATCCCTCGCACACGTACACGGGAACCGGCGGATTCGATGTCACGTTGCGGGCGACCAACACCGCGGGTGGCAACACATCCCCACTGCAGACGGTCACGGTGTCCCCGGGCGTTCCGATGCCCGTGGCATCGTTCACGGCCGACGCAACCTCCGGCGTCGACCCGTTGACGGTGACGTTCACCGATACCTCGACGAACACGCCGACCTCGTGGAGTTGGACCTTCGGCGACGGTGCAACCTCGACGGCGCAGAACCCGTCGCACGTCTACGCCGCAGGGTCGTACACGGCGAAACTGACGGCCACGAACATCGGCGGAGGCACTTCGGCGACCCAGACGATCACGGTGACATCGGCGCCGGCCGCACCGGTGGCGTCGTTCACCAAGTCGGCATCATCGGGCACCTTCCCGCTCACCGTCGATTTCACCGATACGTCGACGAACACGCCGACCTCGTGGAGCTGGGACTTCGGTGACGGTGCAACGTCGACCGCGCAGAACCCCTCCCATGACTACACCGGCGCCGGCTCCTTCGTCGTCTCGCTGACCGCTACGAATGCCATCGGCGGCAACACGAGTGCCACACAGACCGTCGTCGTCAGCGCACCGGGAGCCGGAGGCACGGTGACGCTGATCGCCAGCGAGGACGCCTATGTGACGCAGGCGTCGCCGACCGCCACGCACGCCTCGAGCGTCCAGTTGTACAACACATTCTCGACGACGGCGATGTTGCGGTCCTACTTGAAGTTCGCCGTCACCGGAGTGAGCGGCACCGTCACGCAGGCAACGCTGCGCTTGTTCGTCACCGACACCACCGACAACGGCGCTCCCTGGTACCGCATCGCCGACAACTCGTGGAGCGACGCCACGCTGAACTGGAACAACGCCCCGGCTCCGGTCGGCACGTTGGCCGGCGACCCGGGGGTCGTCACCAGCGGCGTCTGGCTCGAACTCGACGTGACCTCGATCGTGACCGGCAACGGCACCTACAGCTTCGCCAGCGCGCCGACATCGACGAACTCCGAGAAGTTCTCCAGCAAGGAGGCGGCGAACCCGCCGCAGCTGGTGATCACCACGGCGTGACCCTTCGCTGCGGGTGGATCGGGTCACTGCGGGTGGATCGGGTCGCTGCGGGTGGATCGGGCCGTCAACGGCCGAGGACGACTGTCGTACTCGGCCGTTCGGCCTGGTCA
Source organism: Actinomycetes bacterium (assembly GCA_031371195.1). Classification (GTDB taxonomy): domain Bacteria; phylum Actinomycetota; class Acidimicrobiia; order Acidimicrobiales; family Ilumatobacteraceae; genus JANMJD01. The sequence goes on from JANMJD010000230.1 coordinate 15,330, forward strand.
GACCAGCCGGCTGATCAGCAACGCCAGGGCCTCGGTGGTCAGCTCGCCGTCATTGGGAACGCTGAGACGACGGAGCCGGGGCAACGCGGCCATCTCGCTCCAGCGATCCTCGATCTCGGTGAGCACCTGATCCTGGCGGACGAGTTCGGCCAGACGCTGGTCGTCGGCCAGGTCCTCGACCCGGCTGTGATGTGAGGGGCGTGTCGTCAGGCGGGTCGCGTTCAACGTCGTCGGTGCGGTAACGCGAACGATCACGTCCGGCCCGAGATGCTGGCGGCCGGGAGCGGCGGCTTTGAGGCACAGCTGCCAATCGCCGCGGAATCCCACCGAACAGAGGTGTTGGATGATGCCCTGGTCGAAGAGCTGGATGCCGCCGAATCGCCGGGCGGCGCGCATCGTTCCTCGCACCACCAGCCAATTGTGGACGAGTTTGACCAGGTCGATCGGCGGTTGGCGAGAGCTGATCACCGCTCGGACGATCCGCACCGCGTCGACGGGGGAGCGCACGACCTCGATGGCGGCAATGCGGGATTTGCGCAGGGCCCGCGCCCGGCCCGGGAGCGTTGCGGCGACCCGGTCGAGTCCGTCATGAGCGTCGTGGCCCTCGGCACGCAGGGCGGCGAGCAACCGGTCGGCGATGTATGACTTGCCGACGCCTGGGGTACCGGCGAACTCGACGATCATGCTATGTGGTGGGTTCCGCACTGAAGGCCAGCGTAGAGGATCGGCCCACCCGTCGGGCCTCGGCCGGAGCACTGATCGACGATTGGATCCTCGACATTGGGAGTTCCGGCGGTACGGGACGCATATGCCAGCATGGCCCGATGAGCGACAGCTTCTTCGCCGATGTGCCCGCACCCATCCGCTACGAGGGGCCTGAGTCCGACAATCCGCTCGCCTTCCGCTGGTACGACGCCGATCGCGTCGTCGCCGGCCGGCGGATGGCGGACCATCTGCGGTTCGCGGTCTGCTACTGGCATTCGTTCACCTGGACGGGCTACGACATCTTCGGAGCCCCGACCCTCGACCGGCCGTGGCTCGTCGCCGAAGGCGACCCGATGGTGCATGCCCAGGCCAAGATGGCCGCCGCCTTCGAGTTCTTCGAGAAGCTGGGTGCGCCGTTCTACTGCTTCCACGACCGCGACATCGCCCCCGAGGGCGCGACCTTCGCCGAGTCGTGTCGCAACCTCGACGTGATGGTCGACCAGGCCGTGGCCCTGCAGGAATCCACCGGCGTCCAGCTCCTGTGGGGCACCGCCAACCTGTTCTCCAACGCCCGATTCATGGCGGGTGCGGCGACCAATCCGAATCCCGAGATGTTCACCTACGCCGCGGCCCAGGTGGCCCATTGCATGAACGCCACGCATCGACTCGGCGGAGCCAACTACGTCCTGTGGGGCGGCCGCGAGGGCTACGAAACCCTGCTCAACACCGATCTGCGCCGCGAACTCGACCAACTCGGCCGGTTCTTCAACATGGTGGTGGAACACAAGCACGCCATCGGTTTCCAGGGGATGATCCTGATCGAGCCGAAGCCCTTCGAGCCGACGAAGCACCAGTACGACTACGACGTCAACTCGGTGCATGCCTTCCTGCAGCGCTATGGGCTGGAGAATGAGGTGAAGGTCAACATCGAGGTCAATCACGCCACCTTGTCGGGCCACGACTTCGCCCATGAGGTGGCGCTCGCCGTGAACGCCGGCATCTTCGGTTCGATCGACGCCAACGCCGGTGACGATCGCCTCGGTTGGGACGTCGACCGGTTCCCCGTGTCGGTCGAGCATATGTCGCTCGGTATGTACGAGATCCACAAGGGCGGTGGCTTCACCACGGGGGGCTTGAACTTCGACTCCAAGCTGCGACGTCAGTCGACCGACCGCAGCGACCTGTTCCACGCCCATATCGGCGGTATGGACACGATGGCCCGCTCGTTGCTCGTGGCCGCGGCGATGCTCGACGACGGGGCGCTGCAGGCAAGTCTCGACGCCCGCTACGCGGGGTGGGAAACGGCCGATGGGGCGGCGTTGCTCAACGGCAAGCACACCCTTGCCGAGCTCCACGCCGCCCGCCTGGCGGGGGGTTCCGAGCCGCATGGTGTCAGCGGCGGGCAGGAGCGCCTGGAGAACCTGGTGGCCCGATACATCGAGCGTGCCCGGTAGCCCGTATTGCGGATCGGCTATTTGCGGCTACGTTGAGCGCGTGGCTGCGATCCGATTGGGCGATCTGATCAGAAATCGTCGAGAGGAACTCGATGTCACCCGTGCCACGCTGGCCAGCCGCGTGTGCGCCAACCAGTGGACGACGACGACGGTGTCGAACGAACTCCGCTTCCGCCTCGTCTACGAGGAGATCCGCAAGATCGAAGACGGAGAACTCAACGCGCCGGGTCTCACCCTGCTCGTGTCGATCATGCTCGAACTCGATCTCGACGTCGGCGTGTTTGCGGCCATCGTCGAACCGCGTGAGGCCCCCGCCGCAGTCGAAGCCGAACGAGAGGCGCAGCGGGACGAGCCGGTCGAGACTCCCCGCAACGGGTTGCGCCCAGCGGTCTCACCCGGGTCGGTGTGCGACAGCGAGGCGGTCAGTGCTCGGTCGACACCCGGTCCGGTCTGCGATTCGTCCGAGCCGGAGCCGCGTCGACGACGAATCGACGTCGGTCGGAATCACGCACCGACCGATCAGCTCAGGCATGAACGCGAGCACGCGCCGGTCACCTCCCAGTCCTGAATCGGGCGCTTGGCCAGGTCACGGGTCGTGCCGGTATCGGACGCCCAGACCGGAGGTCGACAGCCGTGTGCTCGGACGGCTTGTGTCAGCACATAAACCGACACATCGTTTATGTGCTGGCCCAAACTTTCGTCGGTGCTCCTCCTGCCGCAAAGTTGCGCTGAACTACCGGCGAACCGCCGACACATCGCCGGATTTTCCTGCGTCGACCACGGTGCTTGGTGAGCGCCTGCGCTTGTGGGACATGCGGGACGTCGAACGCTGGGCGGTCATGGTCGGAAAGCTGACCGCAACGGGCGAGCTAGCAGAGGCAGACGACTGACGACACGGGCGGCTCCGCCTCGGGCCTCTGGGCGCGGTGGCGGAGAACAACGATCGACTTGACGCAGTAGTCGTCACGAACGCCATCGTGCGCGACAGGAGTCGTTCGTCGTCTCACAAGTGGAGCACGCACGGCTGCGTACTCACACCTGGACGACTGTCACCGTTGCACCACTCGTGAAGTTGCCGGTACAAAGTGCTGACCATCCACGCGTCTCACCGGGGGGAAGGGCGAATTTCGTGTCGGTCGCCACGGTCCCGTTCGGACACTGAACATCGATGCGAACGTTGCGCTCAGCGGCGCTGCCATTCGTCACAGTGCCGGTGACTTGTGTGATCGTGGACAGCGGGCCGTACCCGGTGATCACGGCGTTCACCCCTGGCTGGACCACGGGGGCGCTACCGGGGAAGTAGCCCGAGAGGTCCACGAGAAGATTGGCGGGCTGGTAGGTGTAGAGCCTGAACGTGCCATCGGCCGCAACGGTGATGATGGCCGCGTTCGCCAGCGTCATACCGGCTCCGGCGTTGATGATCGAGGTGTCGGGCCGCGGGCCGCCTGACCAGGCGGTGACGTAACCGCCGTCGCCCTCGGCGTCGGTGATCGTGATGTTCACGACGACGGCGACCGCTCCCGTGATCCCGGTGTTCACAACGACCTCGCCACCGGCCCGCAACTTGGATGAGTTGCGAGTGTTGAGCACTCGACTCGGCGTGACTGTGATCAGTCCGGCCGCTGGTTGACTTGTGGCTCCGACCTGGTTAGTGACCGCGGAGAACACCCATCCCCCGGTCAACGTCGCGGTGAGAAGTGAGATGGCTGCAACGTGGCGGAGTTCCATCGTCGGACGATAGGTCATTTTCCAGCGCCCCTATTCCCCGGGTCCCAAAGCTGGTCGCGCAGCCGTTCGAGTAGTCGGGCAGGTGACCGACAGCGACCACTCAGTCGCAGTAGTCGTGACGAGAGGCGCGGATCTCGTCGAGCTTGGTTGGCACTTTCGGTGCGACGACTCCGAGGCGGGCTCGGGCTGATGGAGCGAATCCAAGTGGGCCGAGCGCGTCGCCGAGTAGTTTCGAGAAGGCATTGACGGCACGGCCGTCGGCGGGGCCTTGGGTTGCCCGGTACCGGGTTCGAGCGAGCGTCAGGTCGTCGAGCAGGTGGCAGGTTTCGGTGACGAAGTCTCATAGAACATTGGGGACAGCCAACTGCTCCGGTGGCCCCGACTTGCCCCAAAGGGCTTCACCGTCCACGAGCACCTCGGCCGGGGGTAGTTTCGGCTCGCTGGCGTCCGCAACTGGCGGGAGATCGAATGCCAGGCGGGAGTGTCGGTCGGGGCGGTAGGTCCCGGTCAGTCTGTGCAGTTCGATCGGCTTGGGTGGGCGTCGACGCATCTGCGACCGAACGACGACCGGATGCGGCAGGCGATCGAACAGGCTTGGGCTACTGACTAGCCAGTCAGTCCTCGGCTAGTCCTCAGGGTAACGACAAATCAACTAGAGACGTGGAGAACCAACCAGACGAGCCGGCGGAGTGTTTCCCCAGGTCAGAGCC
>JANMJD010000272.1:0-4090 GCA_031371195.1 Actinomycetes bacterium
AATGGTGATGAACTTCGTGTGGGTGCTTGCCGTCGCGACCACCCTCGTCTCCGAGCTCGTCGCGAAGACCGAGCGACGCTGACCGGGTTTTGGCACCGTTGGCCGATATGCAGCGGCGTCGCAAACACCCCCGCGGTGCTCTGAACGTCATCACAACGCGGCAGGGGAATCCTCACCGCGCAGGTGCGAATACGACAGCATCAATGTCGCCGGCGCGGGCTATCTCACGGTGTACACCTGCAATGGACCGCACCTGAATGGTACGTGGCCTGACCAGACGAAATCGAGCGGGTACCATCGTTCGTCTGAGCGATCGGCCGCGGTCGTTGCGCTGCAAGGCGACCATCTCAGTCGATGATGTAATAGAACTTGAGTTTGACCGCGACTCCGTTGACATTGGCGGTGAAGTAGAAGTTCTCGATGAACTTGTCAGCGACCTGCTCCCACGAGAACACGGGGCGGACCAGGGTGGTGCCGCCGGTGGTGTCCTTGGTCGCCTGCACGCCTTCGAGGCCACCTAGGCCGACCTTGGCACCGCCCAGCGCAACGAGGGTCCCTTCGATGGCGAACCGTTGCCCCTCGGCGAGACCGAACGTCGTCGATCGTTGTCGCAGCGGTAGGTCCTGCGGCTTGGCAATACCGACGTCGATGCCGTCGAGGGTGAACGAGGTGCCGATCAGCGTGGTGCCCCCACTCGAGTATTTGGCGACTCCCCGGCTCCCCTGCTTGTAGACGAACGACTCCTTGGCGAGGATCGTGTTGCCGGCGACAGCGTGCATGATCGCTGTGACGGTCGCGCCGTCGGGAACCCCGAGCGACGCCGGATCGATCGTCACCGTCTGTCCGGCGAGGATGTCACCCGACTCCGGTGAGTCCGGAATGCCGGGCCCATACCGGAATCGGATCTTGGCGACGTAGGCCCCACCCTGAGACAGTTGCAGCTGCCCGATCGTCGACGTATCGGCCGTCCCCCCGGCGACGGTGACGACCGTCGGGCTCAGTCCAGCGACCCCACTCTTGTCGGGCCCCCGCGCCGTCAATGCATACGACGACAATCGGGCCGGGGTGATGTCGATCGACTCGGCGACGACGGTCACCCGCAGGTCCTTCGCCAGCGGATTCGTGCCGATCGAGACCTCGATATCATCGGACCGCCGGTCGTTGTCGGTGTTGCCGTTCCCCGGGTCGGTCCCGGCGGCGAACTCGGCACCGTCGACCAACGAGTCGAAGTCGGCATCGGCGATCAACGGGTTGCTGAACACCTGACGGGGTGCCTCACCGTCGACCCGCACGACCCAGCGGGCCGTCTCGACATCGACAAGTTCGGCCTCGGCCCCGTCGGATCGCTTGTCGTTGTCCGTGTCGGCGTCCCGTGGACCGGTCGTGATGATGCCGAGATCGTCGCCGCCGACCTTGTGCGGAATGGCAAAGCCCTTCAGTTCGATGATGTCGCCGAGGCCGTCGCCGTCGGTGTCGGCCGAGCGGGGGTTCGTCCCGAGGAAGAACTCCTCGAAGTCGGTCAGACCGTCGTCATCGGAGTCGACATCGTTGTTGAGCGAGGCCACCCCCGGGACGACGGTCTCGGCTCCCTCGGTGTGCGGAACGGTGCTGACCTGGAAGAACTTGACGTCCCAGCCCTTGTTCTCGACCGGATCGGGCAGCCCGTCGCCGTCGGTGTCCTTGTCGTTCGGATCGGTCGGGTCGAGGCCCACGAGTTGCTCGAAGCCGTCGAGGAACGTGTCGCCATCGGTGTCGGGGTTGACCGGGTTCGTGCCGATCAACCGGTCGATTCCCTTCACCGTGAAACCGACGATCTCGGCCGCATCGCTGATCCCGTCGGCGTCGGTGTCCCGGCGGATCGGGTCGAGCACGTAGTCGATCGGATCTCCCGGCACCTGCGTGACCTCGCCCAGCGGGTCGCGCAGGCCGTTGCCGTTGCGATCGTCCCACCCCGCCGGGGCGGCGTAGAAGTCGGAGCCGTCGTAGCGGTTGTCGGGGTCGACCAGCGGGTCGTCGAAGTTCGAGTCGGCTCGGTTCGGCGATGACCACACCTTGTACGTCCGCTGTGGCGTGTTGACCGTCCAGCCCACCAGCGCCTCGTAGCGATCGTCGAGCCCGTCGCCGTCGGTGTCGGCGCGAACATCGGAGGTGCGCAGCAGGAACTCGACGTCGGCGGTGAGGCCGTCGTTGTCGAGATCCTGCACGAAGTTGAGACTGACCGGGGAGTTCGCCTTGAGGATCATGTCGTCGAGCGTGCTGATCCGGTTGACACCGAGCGGAGTGAGGATCTCCCACGTCTTGTTCGACGCGTCGTTGGCGACACCACGGATGCGGTAGATCTTCTCCCGGCCGTTGACCATGATGGTCGAGTAGCTCGACAGGATCTGGGCGTCGGGCAGGACGCTCGTCGGCGTCGTCGCCTCGTCATAGCGGGTCAGGCCGATTGCACCGAGGGCCTGGTGCAGGCTGATCCCGACCTCCTTGCCGACGGCGTCGAACACCACTCTCGTATCGGCGACATGCGCTGCATCCGGGGCGATGAGCAGGCCTTTCACCGATCGCCCGCTTGCCGCATCCCACAGCCGGACAGTCTTGTCGTCGACCTGCGTCGCGGTCGTCGTGGTCGCCAGCGTGACGCTGTCGGGTGACCACGACACCGCGTTGACCGGCCCGGCGTGGCCGGCGAGGGCGCGTACCGAGGCTCCCGTCAGCGTGTTCCACAAGCGGGCCGATCGGTCGACGCTGCCGCTGGCGATCGTCTTGCCATCGGGCGACCAGGCCAGGGCGGTCACGGCTGCGGTGTGACCTCGCATGGCGCGGATATTCAAACCGGTGAGCGGGCTCCAGAGCCGAACCGTCTGATCCTCACTCGATGTCGCCACGGTCTTGCTGTCGGGAGACCACACGACGCCGGTCACCGGCGCGGTATGCCCGGTCAGGGTGCGCAGCAGTTCACCCGTTGCCGGATTCCACAGGCGAGCGGTGAGATCGGTGCTGCTCGTCGCCAATGTCGTCCCGTCAAACGACCACGCCACGTCGGTGATGGCTGCCGTGTGTCCGGCCAGGCTTCGTAACGTCTCACCGGTGGCCGGGTTCCACAGGCGGGACGTCTGGTCGGTGCTCGCCGAGGCCAAGGTAGTCCCGTCAGGCGACCACGCCAGTCCGGTGACGGCGTCGGTGTGACCCGACATCGTCCGTACTGGCACGCCGGTCAGCGGGTCCCACAGTCGGATCGTCCGATCGGCCGCACCAGTCGCCAGGGTCCTTCCATCCGGCGACCAGACGACGGCGATGACCGCCGCGGTATGACCCACCAGGGTTCGGATGACCGCGCCGGTCGCCGGGTCCCACAGGCGCACCGCCCGATCGTCGCTCGTCGTGGCGAGGGTCTTGCCGTCCGGCGACCAGGCAGCGGCCGTGAACGCCGTCGTCGACCCGGTGATGACCCCGTCACCGTTGGCATCGAATCCGAGGGATGTTCCGTCGGTGTCGAACAGCTCCCGGGCGACCAGGTCAACCACGCCGTCGCCGTTCGTATCGTTGATCGCCCGCCCGTCGCTGGTGGCGACGCGGTGGATCTCGGTCTCGTCGCCGGGCTGGTTCTCGTCGATCGGCGTCCCGGCGACGAGCGCCCGGAGGCTGCGTGCGCCGCCGAAGTCGATGACCAACCGCGACGTCCTTTCGACTACCTCGCGACTGCTGAAGGCGAAATTCCGGCCGCTTTCGTCGACAATGTCGTAGTTGGCGATCCGGAAGACCAGGCCGCTCGAGTTGGCCATCAAGGTCTCGACCAGCTCGGGGATGATCGTCGTATTGGCGAAGATAAACGGGCCGCGATCGGTGACCAGCGGCCCGAGAACGAAGCCATCGTCCGGCGCGTTCTCGGGGGTCAGGGTCGCCACCGGGGTGAGCCGGGCATGGTTCAACGGGTCCTGGATAAATGCCGTGACCTGCAGGTTCTTGACCCGAAAGGCGAGCGTGCTGACGTTGCGCAGGCTGACGGTCGCCTGCATCGTGGCCCCGACTACATTGCGCTCGACGGTGAAGCCCTGGGTGCGCGGCTTCAGGGATTCGGCCGGGGTGGCGTAGC
>JANMJD010000308.1:0-37473 GCA_031371195.1 Actinomycetes bacterium
GGTTCCACACCCCATTCGACGTCCACCACGGCCAAGCCGAGACCGTGCGAGCCGGTCGCGGGCTCGTGCTCGACGCCGCCTACACCGCCCACCCCGAACGATTCGTCCATCGACCGCCCGCCCCGCCAAAACTGCCCGGCGCCGTCTGGATCAACAAACCCACCGAGGAGGAACCACCGGCTCAATAATCCCCAAAAGAATCTGCCTCAAAAAGGTTGACAGGCGCCGAACCCGTAAGTGGGTAGCAGGCTCCAGTCCCGGCAATGCCGACCCGGGCGTCCCGTTGCCTTCGCCTAGGCCCCCTGTTCTGGGCTCCGCATAGCAAGAGCTCCGCACAGCAAGAGCTTCGCAATGTGCCACTTCGGTTGTACACAAGTAGGTTGTGCGCTATCTTTGGTGTCGTGGTTGGCGATGAGGTTCCTGATTTGTTGCGGTTGGATCAGCAGTTGTGTTTCGCGGTGTACTCGGCGTCGTTGGCGATGACCAGGTTGTATCAACCGTTGCTTGACCCGCTGGGCCTCACCTATCCGCAGTATCTGGTGATGTTGGTGCTCTGGGAGACCGACGCGGTCACCGTGTCGCAGATCGGTGATCGCCTGATGCTCGATTCGGGCACGTTGACCCCGTTGTTGAAGCGTCTTGAAGCTGCGGGTCGTGTTCGTCGCGCTCGCGACACGGTCGATGAGCGACGGGTGATCGTCACATTGACCGAGACCGGTCGGGCGCTCAAACAGCAGGCCAAATCGGTGCCCGAGAACGTGATGTGTGCTACGGCGTGCGATCTCGAAGGACTTGTTGCGCTCACTGCGCAGCTCAAGGGTCTGCGCTCGAATCTGTTGGCGTTCGGGTCGAACCTGACGCTGTCACCCTGAAGATCAAACCAAACAGAAAAGGAATCAACATGGCTATCGAACATGCGGTGTACACCGCGCAGGCAACGTCCACCGGTGGACGTACTGGCACGACCACATCATCCGACGGAGAAATCAACCTGTCCCTCATGACTCCGAAGCAGTTGGGTGGCGCTGGCGGCCCGGGGACCAACCCCGAGCAGCTCTTCGCTGCTGCGTACTCAGCCTGTTTTATCGGGGCGATGAAAGCAGTCGCTGCCCACGACCAGATCCATCTCCCCGCCGAGGTGTCCATCGTCGCGGACGTAGCGATCGGGGCGATGGTCGGCAAGCCGGGTGCTTTCGGGGTCTCGGTCGACATGGCGATCAGCATCCCCGGCATGGACCGTGACGCCGCCGAAGCGCTTGTCGGCAAAGCCCACGAAGTGTGTCCGTACTCGAACGCGACCCGGGGCAACATCGATGTTGTTTTGACGGTGGTCTGAGATGGCCATCGCAGCTACCGGCTATGCCCACGTGCGCCTCACCGTCACCGACATCGTCCGGTCCCGGTCGTTCTACGACGACGTGTTCGGTTTCCCGGTGGCCTATGAACTGCCGCCCGACGCCGATGATGCGACTCGCGCCGCGCTTGGTTTTCTCTTCGGCGGGGTGATCTACCAAGTTGGTGGCGGTCTGTTTGGACTGCGTCCCGTCGCCCCTATAGGCGACCGGTTCGATGAAGATCGAGTCGGGCTCGATCACCTCAGCTTCACCCTCGCGGGACGAGCCGACATTGAAGCCGCGGCAACCGCGCTTGACGAACTCGGCGTTGCTCACGGCGGGGTCAAAGACATCGGCGGCGCGTTGCTGCTCGAATTCCGCGACCCCGACAACATCAGCCTGGAACTCTTCGCTCCCGACGTCTGATGACATGGAAACAGAGCTGCAGATGAACACGCCCCGCGACGACGACTCGGTCGCCCCCGACTGGTACTCGGCCACGATGAAACAGATGGCACCCAACACGGTGGTCGCGGACCACAGGCACCCCTGGGACGTACGAGCGATCGTCACCGCCGGCGAGATCAACCTGACGGTCGACGGTGTCGAGTGCACCTACGGTGTCGGCGACGTCTTCACCATGGCCGCCGGGTGCCCCCACCAGGAACGGGTCGGCCCCAGCGGAGTGGAATACCTGGTCCATCGCAACGATCCCACCTAACACCGGGTTCACCCGCCGACGCAGTGCCGTCGGCGGGCGACCCACCCAGTGGTAGTTTCTATGACTGGTGAGCTCGGCCCTACGCTCGGGGGTCCAGTGCGTTCAGGACTCGCTCGCCCTCGCCCATCGCCGCAGCCTCATCGACGTGGGGAGACCCGACCCGTGGCGAGAAGTTCAGGTCCACGAAGACCTCGGTGACACCTTGGCCGGCCAACTGCGCGAAATCCGCGTTCACCTGTTCGACGGTGCCGTGGAAGTACCTGCGGTCCGGGCCAGGGTCTTCGTCGCTGAGCTCGACCACGGCGCGCACCAGGATCCGGACTTGGTCAGGATCGCGGCCGCCCTCTCGTGCTCCTTCGCGCACGAGTTCGATGGCCTGCCCGATCCGACTGAGATCCTGCTTGGTGCTGCTGATCCAACCTTGGGCAAGCCGCCCAGCCCGTCGCAACGCCGCCGGTGCAGCACCACCGACGAGCACCGGCGGATGCGGCGATTGAACAGGCCGTAGGCCGAGGTGAGACTTCGGTACGGTGTAAAAGTCACCGGCAAACTCCGTCGGATCTTGGGTCCACAGCGCCTCCAGGCAACGCAGGTACTCATCCATGCGCGCCCCGCGGCGCTCGAAGCCAACGCCAGCGGCGACGTACTCGTGCGGGAGCCAACCGATCCCGAGCCCCACAGTCAGGCGCCCTCGGCACAAGTGGTCCATGGTCACCATCGCTTTCGCCAACAACGCCGGGGGCGTAAACGGAGCGCAGATGGTGGCGGTCCCCAGGCCGATCCGCTGGGTGTGCGCCGCGACATACGCCAGAGGGAGCAGCGGATCGTGCACCGCCTGATAGACCGGGTCGTCGGCAGCAAGCGACCCGGGGTTCAGTGCGGCGTCGGTAGCCGGGTCCAGGCCCCCGAGGGCCGGGTACAGCAACCGTTGGAACGTCCACAGTGATGCATAGCCCAGTTCTTCGGCTCGTTGGGCAATCTGCACCATGTTGCCCGGCGTGGCCCAACTACCCGAGACGGGAAGACCAAAACCCAACAACGGCATCTGATGGCTCACCATCACACAATGCCAGAAACGACGACGTGTAGCCCGCGTCGGCGAACAGTTCGGCGATCGCGCCGGACTGACCAAACCGCAGCGTTCGGGCCTCGTCGGGAACTGTCTGGTCGATCACCAACGCCGCGTCCCAGAAATGGCGCAGCATCTCCATTTCGTCGGCGAAATCCCACACACAGACACCGATCACGCCCCGGGCTTGACGACCCGACCCATCTCGGCGGCGGCTGTCGCGGGGTCCGACACGAAGTGCAACACGAGTTGAGCGAGAACCACGTCGAAGGTGCCGTCATCGAACGGGAGCTCCTCGGCACGACCGGGACGGACCGTCACCTGCGGAAACCGAGCGGCGCACGCCTCGACGAACGGCGGACGGGTCACATGCTGACACCAACGCACCGCCGAGCCGTTCGACGAGCACTCCGATGAGCGCGGCGGGCCCGCCCCGACATCCAATAGCGCGACGTCAGATCCGGCGATCACTCCGGCAGTATCGGCGAACACCGGGGCGAGACCGGCGGAGTAGCGTCACAAGCGGATGTGTGAGCTTGTGGATCGCGCTTGTCATCGGTGGCAACATCGCTCGTGACCTCAACGATGCCATCGAAGCTGAACATCAGCCTGGACGCGCGCTGAATAGTGGCGACGTGCAGGACGTTCAGTCCCGACTTGAAGATCGTCCATCCGGCGTGCGAGGTCATTGGGTTGGGCCCGTCTCTATCCATGGTCAAGTTCGACGACTTCGACTAGGTCGGGCCCGATAACAGGCCAAAGTCGGGCGGATTTGTATCGACCGTGCAGCGCCCGACTCCGGCCCTTATGCAGCGCCCGAGATCAGCGGACGTCGGGTCATCAGCTGCGCCGTCGGCCACCACCGAACGCCCGGTGGGTGGATTCACCTGACCTGACGGCTGATCTGGTCGAGCGGCTCCGGCCGAGAACTTAAATGTGAAATCCGGCACACATCAAGTGTCCGTTGTTGTCCGCCACGTACCGCCAGTGTCCGTGAGGTACCGCTGAGTCCGAATGTGGTCTGTGAGCTGGGATTTTGTGACTTGACCCGGTGATCACACGGGTGTAGTTCTGTCGGCCCCCATGCACGACTCGATTGCTCCGCCAGGTCAAAGGCCGCTGGTGTCGGCGATGCTGACGGTTCCCGAGGCTGCTCGTGAACTGCGTATCGGGCGGACCTTGGCCTACCAGCTCGTAGCCGCGTTCGAGGCGGGCGATCCCACGGGACTCCCGGTGCTCCGGCTCGGCAACTGCTTGCGCGTCCCACGGTGGGCACTCGACGAGTTGATCCGCCACGGCCGTGTCGTCACCGACGTGAACGCTCCGCCGCGCAAAGCCGTCGATCGACGCACCAAGCCGACCCTGACGGCTACTCCGGTCTCACGTCCACGCAATGGTCGGTCCGCGAGCACGCAGCGATCGACTGCCCAACTGTCGCTGCTTGACGGTCGCTGAGGCACATCCCCAGATGACGTCTCCACTGACTTTCCCCATGAATGACAGACAGGTGCCCGCGCGAGGCGGTGCGTGGTCATGATGCGCGTCACCACCCTGTATGCCGGGACCGCGGCCGCGACCGCCAAGTACTACACGAAGTGCCTGGCCGACGCACCGGGTGAGGTCCCCGGGCAATGGCACGGCGTCCAGGCGGCCGCACTTGGGCTTTCCGGCGAGGTGACGGGCGATGCGCTTGAAGTGCTGTTGTCGGGCCTCGACCCGATCAGCGGCGTGACGCTCGGCTATCCGTTGAAGGACCGCACGACCGCTTCGGGAGTGGTGGTTCGTGCGGTATCGGGGTTCGACGCCACGTTGTCGGCGCCGAAGTCGGTGTCGGTCTGGTGGGGGTTGACCGGCGATCCCGGTGTCGCCCAGTGCCATGACGTAGCGGTCGATGCCGTAGTCGGCTACCTGGAACGGTTCGGGGCGACGACCCGAATCCGCTCGAACGGCGGTCGGCTGCACCCCGACACCCAGGGACTGACAATCGCCGCGTTTCGTCAATCCACATCACGATCCGACGACCCGCAGCTACACACCCACGTCGTCGTCTCGGGCAAGGTCCGCACCGGCGACGGCCGCTGGCTGGCGTTGGACGCCCGGTTCCTCAAACGCCACCAGCGGGCGCTCGGCGGGCTGTACCAGTCGGTGCTGCGAGCCGAATTGACTCACCGATACGGCGTTGCCTTCGAGCCGATCGTCAACGGGCAAGCCGAGATCTCCGGCGTTTCCGCCGAACTGTTGGACGTCTTCTCGAAACGCGCCGCCCAGGTTGATGACGCCGTCGCACGGAAGGTCGCCGATTTCGTGACCCGAAACGGACGCGATCCATCCCGATTCGAGCAGGCGGCGTTGCAGCGAGAGGCCGCCGTCGACACCCGGCAACGCAAGACCGGAGTCACCACGCCCGATCTGCAGACCCGGTGGCTCTCTGAGGCAGCAGCCGTCGGTGTCACGCCGGAATCGCTGACCCGCGATGTCGTCGAGGCCGCTCGTGACATGCCGGCCACGAGATCGGCGACCGTCGGTGACGTCATCGATCACCTCACTGATACGTCGTCGGCATGGCACCGGATGGATGTCGTCCGCACAATCTGCGACCTCACGCCGGCCGTCGCCGGGTTGTCGGGACGCCAATGGCTGAGCGGGATCGATCGGGCCGTCGACCAGGTGTTGGACGAATGCGTCGAACTCGACCCGACCAATGCGGGTGTGGCGCGCCGAGCCTCGGACGGCCGCTCGGTGTGGATCGAACCGGTCGCCGCCCACGTCACAAGCCGGGCGATTCTCGCCCAGGAGGATGCGATCATGACGTGGACGTTGGACGCTCAACTCGATGCGCCTCGGCCGTCCGTGACGATCAGTCCGGTCGGTCTCGACGTGTTGCAGGCCGACGCAGCGGCGGCTGTCGCCGGGCGCGACCGGCTCGCGGTCATCGTCGGTCCGGCCGGAACGGGAAAGACCACGATGCTGCTCGCCGCCGTCGCCGATCTCCATGCCGTGCATCGTCCGGTGATCGGGCTGGCACCGACCGCCCGAGCCGCCCACGTGCTCCACGAGGAGACCGGTGTGTTCGCCGACACTGTTGCGAAACTCGTCTACGAATGGTCGAAGCCCGATGGGCCTCACCCGTTCTGGCGGTCCGAGGCGGGCGTCACCGTCATTATCGATGAAGCCGGGATGCTGTCGACGCCTGATCTTCATCGGCTGATTCGACTTGCCGACACCCAGGACTGGCGGCTCGCGCTGATCGGCGATCCGCGCCAACTGCAAGCCGTCGGGCGTGGCGGGATGTTCGCCGAGGTCTGCGCGTCAGCGCGTACGATCGAGCTGGAGCGCATCCACCGCTTCACCCAACCATGGGAAGCAGCGGCCTCGTTGCGACTGCGTAACAGCGACCCGCGAGCCCTGGACGCATACGAGTCGCATGGCCGAATCGTGCCCGGAACCCTCGATGGGCATCTCGGACGAATCGCCGATACGTGGATCGGTCGCCACGCAGCTGGCGACACCGCGGCGGTGACCGCCGCCAGCAACGAACACGTCGACACCATCAACGCTGCGATTCAGGCCCGACGTCTCGACGCTGGGCATCTCGAACCGTCGCGTTCGATCGGGATCGCTCATGGCGTCGCCTACATCGTTGATCAAGTCGCTACTCGGCGCAACCTCCGTCACCTGCACACGACCGGCGGAGCGACCGTGCACAACCGAGATCTGTGGACGGTGGACGCGATCACGGCGAACGGCGATCTGGCCGTTCGCCGGCTCGATAGCGAAGGGACCGTCACGCTGCCCGCCGAATACGTCGCGGAACACGTCCGGCTCGGATACGCCGCGACCGAGCCGGGGAACCAGGCCGTCACCGAGACCATCGGCATGACGCTCGCAACGCCAGCGACGACATGCCGTGGACTGTACATGTCGGCGACGCGGGGACGAGACGAGAACATCATCCTCGTCGTCACCGAGAGCCACGACATCGCCGAGGCACGCGACATCCTCGACGGCATCCTGTCCAACGACCGCACCGACGCGCCGGCGATCACGCAACGACGAGAACTTGCCCGACAGGACCGCCCGGCCCCCGTTCCCCAAAGGCGATGCGAGATCCCGGACTGGTTCCATACCGTTCGCGAGGGCCTCGTCGACCGCTACCACGAAGCCCGCGACGCGTTCGAGGCGGCCGCGGCCAAGCGCCAGCTTCTGGCCGACCGGATCGAGATCGCACAGCAGCGCGTCCGCCGCGCCGATGCCGAGTGTGCGCCATCCGACGACCGTCGCCGCGCTGCCGAGGCCGACCTGTCGACGGCCAAAGAGGCTCGGAACCTCGCCAAGCGGGCCGTCGATGAATCCGGCGTGTTCGGCCGGCGTGCAGTCCGAGCCGACCTTTCGGCGGCCGACGAGTTCGTCGAGCGCACCGCAGACCACCTCAAGCAGCTCAACCGGATCGCTCGTGACCCCGACCAACAGCGCGACGCGGCGTATCACGAGCTTCGTCAGGCCAAGGACGCCGTCCGCAGCCACGACCGGTTCCAGCAGTGGGAGCACCTCCCACAGAACCTCGACGCGGCTCAGCGAGGCATCGACGCCCTCGACACCTGGCGCGACTGGGCCGATGGCCGAGCGATGCACCACGACCGGCTGAACGCGGCGATCGACACCTTGACCGCGATGCCGACGGCTCGACCCCTCGCCGACGTTGTCGAGCGCTGGGCCGACACCCACCACGTCGAACTCCGCCGACCCGTACGCACCGTCGCCCGCGAACCAATCGGCATGGAGATCGACCTCTGAGTACTGAATCGGAGATACATTTCGGCGTGCATAACCAGACGGTTATGAGTAGAGTTGAGGCGTGACCGTCTGGGAGGTGGAGTTCACCGACGAATTCCATGACTGGTGGGTCATATTGGACGAGGAACAGCAAGAAGCAATCACCGGGCGAGTGCGCCTCCTCCAAGCGCGGGGACCAGCCCTCGGTCGGCCTTCCGTCGACACGATTCACCAGAGCCGCCATCCGAACATGAAGGAACTCCGCTGTTCGAAACACGGAGTCCTCCGAGTGTTCTTTGCCTTCGATCCTCGGTCGGCAGCGATCCTGCTGATCGGGGCGACAAATCAAGCAACGACCTCGCGTCACCCTCGTGGCAGGACTGGTACACGACGTTCATCCCCATCGCGGACGACCTCTACGACGAGCATCTCCGCCTCATCCAACAACAAGGAGATTGACATGGCAGGTAAGGGACGCGCCAACTTCAACGAACTCGTCCGCCCGATCGAGGCCGATCCCGTGCGCGCCGAGCGACTCGCCAATGAGTACGCCGAGGCGGTCGCCGAGCACGTCGCATATTCGCTCAATGAGATTCGCGAGCATCTCGGTGTCAGCCAGGCCGAACTGGCTGCTGCCCTGGGCATCTCACAACCAGCCGTGAGCAAGGCTTTGCACGGCGTGTCCACCATCGCAGCGTTGCAGCGACTCGTTCAGGCGCTCGGCGGGGACCTCGAAATCGTCGTCACGCACCACGGCGAGCGATTCCTCATCGACGCGTAGCCGGGATCGTCAGACTGCGATGTCGAGAATGTTGGTGAGGACATGGTCGACGGCGGCGCGGGTTTCGTCGTCGCTGTCGGGCAGGTGGCTGTAGGTGTCGAGGGTTTCGGTGGCCGACTGGTGGCCGAGGCGCTTCTGCACGGTCTTGATCGAGCAGTTGCGGGCGATGAGCAACGAGGCGTAAAAATGTCGCAGATCGTGGAACGTCGCCCACTCGGGTAAGTCGGCCAACGCCGCGGCTCGGTGCCAGGTCTCGCCGAACGCACTGCGACGCAGCGGATTGCCCGCCGAGTTGGTGAACACCAATCCTTGCGACCCTGGCCGGTATCGGGCGAGGTGGGCGGCGAGCACATCGGTGACGGTCTGGGGGAGTGGAACCGTTCGAAACCCGGCTTGGCTCTTGGGCGGACCGAAGGTTGGCTTGCCGCCGACCACGGCGACGAGTTGGCGGTCGACCCGCATCTGACGACGGAGGAAGTCGACCCGGTCGACCGTCAGCCCGAAGCATTCGCCCTGTCGCAGCCCGGTGCCGGCGGCGAAGACGATCAACGCCCGGTACCGATCGGGAACCGACGCGGCCAATCGCGACACCGCCTCGATCTCCAGTGGGACGACCTCGTTCGGCGGCCGCTTGGGCAGCGCGATCCGATCGCACGGCGAGGCGGCGATCAGGCGGTCGCCGACGGCTGCTTTGAAGATCGTCGCCACCCATCGATAGACGACCTCGACCGACCCGGGAGCGAGCACTTCGCTGCGATGTTTCACCCATGCCTGAATCTCGCTCCGCCGAACTGCACCCAGCGGACGGTTGCCGAGAAACGGGTAAGCGTGGACCCGGAGATACGTCTCGGCCTGGGTGGCAGTGGATTGGCGGTGGAGTTGGCCGGCTCGCCACCGCTCTGCGTAGTCACGGAAGAGCACCTTGCCATCCGCAGGATCGATGTAGACACCTCGCGCCATGTCGCCGCGGATGCCGTCGAGGAACCGTTCGGCCTCGGCCTTGCGGTCGAAGTGGCGCGTCTTTTGGGGACCCCCTGGGTACTCCCTCCAGCGCGTCCGATACGTCCCGTCGTCTCGCTTGTCGGTGCTCGCCATGGTTCCTCCTGTCGGGCCCCGGCGGGCCGTTTCAGTCCTCAAAAAGTCCTCAGTCCTCAGAAAGTCCTCAGCATTGAGGACTACGAGACGGCATCAGACGGTACGAGACGACATCAAACGGCATACAAAAGACCAGCTCAGAGGCAGTATTGGCGAAATCGGACCTGATGGTGACGGTGAGCCGGTCTGTAGGCGGGATTCTGTCCGGTGGGCCCTTGCGGGGATCCACCTGGGTGACCATCCATCTGATGCGGTCTACCCGAGGGGAGCCGTGTCGCCACGGCGGGCGGGCCGCCCGTCCCCTCTGCTCGACCTTGCTCCTGGTGGGGTTGACCAAGCCGCACGAGTCACCCCGTACGCTGGTGCGCTCTTACCGCACCGTTTCACCCTCACCTGTGCCCGGTTGCCCGGGCCATCGGCGGTCTGCTCTCTGTTGCACTGTCCGTGAGGTCGCCCCCACCTGACTCTCGCCAGCACCATGCCCTGTGGAGTCCCGACCTTCCTCGACACGATCGAGTCGTGCCGCGGTCACCCGACCGGCTCACCGTCATCGGCGAGCCTACCTGGCAGCGGTTACGCCTCGTCGGCGACGAGCGAGTTGAGGCTCGGGGTCTCGATGTTGAGCTGGGTGCGCTTCAAGTCGTCGTCGACGCCGAGCTTGCCCAACACGACCTGGACGGCGCCGAGCGGGCCGAACGCACCGGGAATCTGGTAGACGGCAATCGGGGCCGGACCGGCCGCCGCATCCGATGCGACCGTGGTCTCGGTGGGAGCGGCCACGGCGGCGGCCACCAAGCCCTCGGTGTTGACGATGTTGACCGGACTGATCAACCGGGCGAGCAGCGCCGAGACCCGGTGGTGGACGGTGCTGATCTGCATCGCCGTCCCGCGCAACTCTGGCGTGGTCAACATCGGCACGAACGATTGGTGCGTTTCGGCGGCCAGGGTCGCGAAGGCGTGAAGGAAGCGGGTCGCATCGTCGGCCTTGGTCGCGCCGGCCTCGATCAGGGCCAGCGCCTTGGAGACGATGTTCTGGTCGATTGCCTCGTTCTTCTGTTCGAACGGTTTGGCTCCGATCGCCGTGGTGGCCTTGGCCAGCGCGTCGGCCTGGAGCTTGAGCAGCCCCTGGTACTTGCGGGCCGCCCCGGCTGCTTCGTACGAGATGATGCCGAGCGCCAATACACGATCGATGGCGTCGATGCCGTTGTAGTGCATCGAGGTGGCCGTGCGCAGGAGGCGCTCGTCGGAGATGTCCTTACTGCCGGCCGCTTGCAGCGGCGGGGCCGTACCTACCTGCGGGATGCCCTCGGGGCCGACACCGTCGACGCCGCCGTTCTCACCGGCACCGCAAGCGGCGAGCACGGCACCCAGGGCTACGGACATGCCGCCGAGGCGCAACACGGCGCGGCGATCGAATTCGTTCGTCGTCATCGGGATCACGCTGCCTGGGACTCGGGGGACAGGGCGCCGGCGAGATCTTCGAGACCGGCAGTGGGAAATGCGTCGCCGCCGGTGATCGCCGTCAATGTGGTGGCGTGCCGGGCTTCCATCGCCATGATCGACGAGATCAGGGCCGAGCCGTCGATGCCGACGAGCTGGCCGACGAGTGCGCCGTGCGTTACCGTGGCGCTGTTTTCGAGCGCGGTCGCCGCGGCGAGGATGTCGTCGGACGCGCCACCGGAGAACTTGTCCCGGACCGAATCGAGTACCGCCTCGTCGGCGACGCCGGGAGCGGCCCGCCCGAGCAGGGCTGCAAGCGCCTGGACGTACGCCAGATGATGCTCGCGCAGGGTGTGCATCACCGGTACGAGGTCGTCGGGCATTTTCAGGGCGCTGCTGTTCAAGCGGTTGACGACGATGTCGTAGGCGCCGAAGACGGCCAACTCGAGGGATTGGGCAAACACCAGCAGGCTGGTATCAGCCGCGGTGGGGCGGCGGGCCGGCTCGGGAGCCGTCGCACTGGCGGCACCTGCGGCGAGGGGCACGGACGCGACGACGCCTCCGAGGCCGACAGCCTGGAGGAAGCGTCGACGGCTGGTTGAGCCGATCACGCCGAAGCTGGTGGCATCCACGAGGGAGGGGTCCTTTCCTGGCAACGATGACATCTTGCCCCACAGCCTTCCCGGCCGGAGGTGGGCGGAGCAATTCTAGAGAGGCGGAGGCCCCGGACAGCGGATCCGTCGTCATCATCACGCCATGATGTGACGAAAGCCGGCTCGGTGCCCGCCGATCGTGACAGGCTCTGCCTGTGATGACGTCGCTCACTCGACGAAGCCTTGTGGTCGCGGTCGGCTTGACGGCGTTCGCCGGGGCGGCGTGTGGCGAGTCGACGTCCCGTGCCGCCACAGCGCAAACTCCCGTCACCTTCGACCTCGGCGCCCTGCCGACCGTGACCTCCCAGGCGCTCGGTGCCGTCGGTCCGACAGCGGTCGCTCCGGCTCCGGTCGGTGCAGCTGGCTCGGCGGTCTCGTCGGCGGGTGATCAGTCACCGGAAGGTGCCCTGGCCCCCGCGGGTGCCGTGACTTCGAGGAGCTTCACGATCGCGGTCAGTGGCGACACCCTGATGCATCGGCCGCTGGTCAACGAGGCGCGCGACGACGCCGGTGGGAGCGGCTACGACTTCACCCCGATGTTCGCCCGCATCGCACCGTTGGTCTCCCGCGCCGACCTGGCCATCTGCCATCTGGAGACGCCCGTGGCTCCCGATGGCGAGGAGTTGTCGACGTTCCCGTACTACGGCGTCCCACCGGAGGTGGCCGCCGGCCTCGCATCGGCCGGATACGACCGGTGCTCGACCGCCTCGAACCACACCTTCGACCGGGGGACCGACGGAATCGACGCCACGATCGCTGCGTTGACCGCCAACGGCATCGCCGAGTCGGGCATGGCCTCCGACCCGAATTCGACGTTGCCTGCGACGTTCGTCGTCAACGGGGTGAACGTCGCCCACCTGTCGTACACGTTCTCGTACAACGGGATCCACGTTCCCGAAGTCGATCGCTGGAGGTCGAACCTGATCGACCCGGGCCGGATGTTGGTCGATGCGGCTGCCGTCCGCGCTGCCGGCGCCGAGTATGTGATCGTCAGCGTGCACGCCGGGTCGGAGGGTTCGGCGATCCCCAACGAGCAGCAGCGGGTCGTCGCCGATGTCTTGACGGCCAGTGGCATGGTCGACCTCGTCGTCGGTCATCATGCCCATGTACTGCAACCGATCGAACAGGTCAACGGCCATTGGGTCCTGTTCGGGCTCGGCAACCTGATCTCGAACATGCCGACCGATCCGTCGTGGCCGCGCAGCACGCAGGACGGCGCGATCGTGCTGATCACCGTGTCATCGAACTCCGACGGGACCCTGGTGACCGAACAGCCGGTGGTGATGCCGACCTGGATGCAGCACGGCGATTACGTGATCCGCTCGGTGCTCGACGACCTCGCCGATCCGGCCGTCGACGGTGCGCTGCGCGACGAAGTGGAAGCCTCATTGGCCCGTACTACGAAGGTCCTCGGACGATACCTGGCGACCGCCCCGTCGCCGTGAAGGATGGGGCCGCCCGGCTCCCTGGCGGTCGCTCGGTCGACCGGCTTCGCTACGCTCGCCGTTGCTGCTCGGGGGCTGCGCCCCCGGACCCCATCCTCGCCCGGCTCCCTGGCGGTCGCTCGGTCGACCGGCTTCGCTACGCTCGCCGTATGCCCGGCTCGCTGATTGGTACTGAAGTCCGACGTGTCGAGGATCCGGACCTGTTGGTCGGCGAGACGACGTTCATCGACAATCTGCGGATCGACGGTATGCTGCATGTCGCCTTCGTGCGCTCGCCGTACGCCAATGCCGACATTCTGGGCGTCGACGTGACCGATGCCATCGCCGCGCCCGGTGTGGTCGCCGTGTTGACTGCCGCAGATCTGGAACTCAAACCGTTCCACCTGTTCGGACGGGGTTTGCACGAGGCGTGCGCACGCGCCCCGCTGGCTACCGATCGGGTGGTCTTCGTGGGGGACCCAGTTGCCATCGTGGCCGCCACGTCGAAGTCGGCGGCCATCGACGCGGCTGAACTGGTGATCGTCGACTACTCATCGCTCCCGTCGGCGATCGGCGTCGAAGCGGCATTGGCCGACGATGCGCCGGTGCAGTTCGCCGCAATCGGATCGAACGTCATCGCCGGTACCAGGGACGCCGACGATCCAAACCTGTTCGGTGACGCCTCGGTCGTCGTGCGTGGTCGGTTCGAGAACCAGCGCATCGCTGTCGTCCCGATGGAGGGCAACGCCATCGCTGCGATTCCCGGCGATGACGGAATGGGACACGACCTGACGGTGTACGTCTCGACGCAGATGCCCCACGCGTTTCAGCGGATGGCGTGCACCGATCTCGGGCTCGATCCGGCGACGGTGCGGGTGATCACGCCCCACGTCGGCGGAGGCTTCGGAGGCAAGGCCGGGGCGACGGCCGAACACGAGATCATCATCGCCGCCGCACGCCATCTGGGGCAACCCGTCAGCTGGGTGGAGGGCCGGTCCGAAAATCTCGTTGCCCTGCCCCACGCCCGGGCCCAGACGCAATGGGTCGAGATGGGGTTCCGCTCCGATGGAACGATCACCGGGCTGCGGGTGCGGATCGCGGCCGACGCCGGGGCTCACGGTGGATTCGGTGGTGGGCTGGCCGCCGGGCCGACCCGGCTCATGGCCCAGGGTCCGTACAACGTCGAGCGCCTGAGCTACAACGTGGCCGTTGTAGCGACAAACACGACGCCGATCGGCGCCTTCCGCGGTGCCGGTCGTCCCGAGGCGACGGCCTACCTGGAGCGGATCATCGATATCGCCGCCGACGAGTTGGACATCGACCCGGTCGAGATCCGCCGCCGAAACCTGCTGCGTGCGGACCAGTTCCCGTTCTCGACGTTGACCGGGATGACCTACGACGTCGGCGACTACGCGGCCTCACTCGACGAGGTGGTGCGTCTGGCCGACTACCGGGCACTCCGCGCCGAGCAGGCCGCCCGTCGAGCGTCGGGGGCCGTCAAGCAACTGGGAATCGGCGTGAGTACGTACGTCGAGATCACCGCCGGCGGAACACCCAGCGAGTTCGGTGCGGTTGAGGTCCATCCCGATGGCTCGGCGACGATCCGGGTCGGCACATCGGGCCATGGGCAGGGCCATCCGACCTCGTTCGCCATGCTCGTCCACGACCGGCTCGGCATCCCGATGGACCGGATTCGCCTCGTCCAGTCCGACACCGCGGCGGTGCCGCGAGGTTCGGGAACAGGTGGGTCGCGGTCGCTGCAGATCGGCGGATCGGCGATTCACGGGGCGACGGGCATCGTGTTGGACCGCGCCCGGAAACTGGCCGCCCGGCGACTGGAGGCCGACGCCGCCGACATCGTCGTCACCGACGACGGCCGGGTCGGGGTCGCCGGGGTGCCGGCATCTGCCCTGACCTGGGCCGAACTCGCGGAGTTGGCGATGACCAACGAGGGTGGAGGTGAACCGCTCGCGGGGGAGTTCGACTTCACCCAGGCGGGCGCGACCTTCCCGTTCGGCGCGCACATCGCCGTGGTCGAGGTTGACACCGAGACCGGATTCGTCCAGTTCATCCGCCATATCGCCGTCGACGACTGCGGGCGGGTGCTCAACCCACTGCTGGTTCGCGGCCAGCAGCACGGTGGCATCGCCCAGGGCGCGGCGCAGGCGCTGTGGGAGCAGTTCGTGTACGACGCCGACGGCAACCCGCTCACGTCGACACTGGCCGAGTACGCCATGCCCTCGGCCGCCGAGTTCCCGTCGTTCGAGACGGCCAACACCGAAACCCCGACCCCGCTCAACGTGCTCGGCGCAAAGGGGATCGGGGAGTCGGGAACAATCGGGGCGATGCCCTCGGTGCAGAACGCCGTGGTCGACGCCGTCAGCCATCTCGGGGTGCGCCACATCGACATGCCGTGTACGCCCGAGCGCGTGTGGCAGGCGATCCGTGCGGCGGCCAAGGGGGAAACCGTCGACGGCTGGCGCGAGCCTCCGGCGGCATTCGCCACGTTGCCGCTGCGTATCCCGCCGAAGGTGGTCGTCGTCGAACCCGACGTGTGATGGCGCGTTGCGTGGCCTGACGAGACGAATGTGTGCGTCAGAAGTCGAGGGCGGAGAGCTCGGGATACCAGGAGCCGGCGCGGCGCAGGGCCTCGGCCCACTTTGTCCGGTCGAGTCGGGCGGTTGGTTCGACCGTGGTGACCGGACGCCACGTATTGGCCAACTCGTCGATCGTCGACCAGGTGCCGATGGCAACGCCGGCGAGCAGGCCGGCTCCCAACGTGGTGGCGTCGGTCGTCGGTGAGACCTCGACGGGTTTGCCGGTGGCGTTGGCCAGTGCCTGGACAAATGTCGGATTGACGCTCATCCCGCCGTCACAGCGCAATGTGGGAATCGACAGTCTCGTCTGCGCCTCGGCGGCCTGAACGAGGTCGGCGCCGCGCTGGGCGATGCCCTCCAATACGGCCCGGACGACCTGTGGGCGCCTGGTGCCCCGCGTGATGCCGAGCAGGGTGCCGCGGGCACCGTAGTCCCACTGCGGGGTGCCAAGGCCGAGCAGGGCCGGGACGTAGACCACACCATCGGTGGTCTCGCACTGGGCGGCGACGTCGTGACTGTCGGCCGAGTCGGTGATCAGGCCCAGGTCGTCGCGTAACCATTCGACGTTCGTGCCGGCCGAGAGCATGATCGCCTCGGTTCCCCACGTCCGACGGCCCTCGTGCGACCAGGCGACGATCGGGAAGGTGCCGTTGGCACTGCGGTTGGCCGAGACCGGTGCGTCGGGGCCGGTGCAGACGTCGAGCATGCCGCCGGTGCCGAAGGTGATCTTGGCCATCCCCGGCCGCACGCAACCCTGGCCGACGAGCGATGCCTGCTGGTCCCCGGCGATGGCGGCGATGACCGGAGCGCCGGGCAGGGCCGACGCCTCGCCGATGGCTCCGCACGAGTCGACCAAGGTCGGAAGCATCGACGATGGAATGTCGAAGGCCTCGAGAATCATCGGATTCCAGCCGGAGCCGTCGGCGAGCAGCAAGCCGCTGACGGCGGCGTTGGTGTGGTCAGTGACGTGCAGCGATCGGCCCGACAGCGTCCACGCCACCCAGGTGTCGACCGTGCCGAAGCACAGGTCGCGGGAGCGGTCGGGGTCGTAGGTGTTGAGCAGCCAGAACAGCTTGGTGGCCGACTGGTTGGGGGCCAGGGCAAAGCCGTGCTCGGCGCGCGCCCCCATACATTCGCCGATCGTGCGCAGGTCCTGCCAGCCCAGAGCGGGGGCGATCGGCACGCCGGTCACCCGGTCCCACACGATCGTCGAGGCCCGCTGGTTGGCGATGCCGACCGCCCCCACAGGGCTGCCGTCGCGTAGCGCGGCGTGGGCGACATCGAGGACGAGGTTCGCCATCGCCGTGGCGTCGAACTCGACGAGGCCGGCAAAGGGCGTTTCGGGCGTGAAGGCCCGGTAGTGGACGTGGTCGATCGTCGCGTCGTCGTGCACGATGGCAGCCCGGAGCCCGCTGGTGCCGACGTCGACGACGAGAGTCGAGGGGGCGCTCATCGGTTGGCCCGGATGCCGCGGGACTGGAGCATGCTGCCGAGGAATCCGCCGATCAGCCCGGCGAAGGCGGTGAGTGTGAGGCTGACCATGATCCGCCCGACGTTGAGCGTGTGCCCGCCGAGGATGCGGATGATGGCGAAGATCACCTGCACGACGATGAACATCCCCACGGCGGTGACCAGCCCGTGCGACAAGGGTGTGCCCCGCTCCTGTCTCCATGCAGCGACGCCGGCTCCGATCACGAACATCAGCAGGGTGACCATCGCCAGCAGGCTGGCCAGGCCGC
Source organism: Actinomycetes bacterium (assembly GCA_031371195.1). Classification (GTDB taxonomy): domain Bacteria; phylum Actinomycetota; class Acidimicrobiia; order Acidimicrobiales; family Ilumatobacteraceae; genus JANMJD01. The sequence continues at coordinate 17,627 of JANMJD010000308.1, forward strand.
TTTTGGCACCTTCGTCGAAGGCGAGACGGCCGATGACCGCCAGCGGAACGGCGATCATGCCGATCACCGAGGCGCCGTCCTTGATCGCTCGGACGTCCCAGCGGCCAGTGTCACCACGATCGGTACCGGGGTCACCGCTCAGGTGGGCCATGGGAGTTCTCCAAACGGATGGGGCAGGCCGAGCTTGCCCGGGTTGAGGATGCCGGTGGGGTCGAGCGCTTGTTTCAGGGCGGTGAGCACGCCGAATGCGGCGCCGAGGGCTTCGGCGACGAACCTGGCGCGATTCAAGCCGACGCCGTGGTGGTGGCTGAGGTTCCCACCGGCCGCGAGTACGGCGTAGGTGCCGGCGTCCCATAGCGCCACGTACGTCGAGTCGACCTCGGTGGGCGGGGGCGTGGCGGCGAAGGTGAAGTACAGGCAGGCACCGTCGGCATAGCTGTGCGACAGGTGACAGGTTGCGGCTCGGGCGTGCGGAACGGCCAGCAGCGCGGCGCGGGCGTCGTCGAAGATCTGGGCCAACGCCGACCACGGGGCGGCGATCTCCATGGTGTCGACGACGAAGCCCTTGCGGGTGAGACCCTGCAGCGCGCTGGTGTCGTTGCGGTGCTCCATCCAACGATCGACCAATGCCGAGTCGAGTTCGGCCGCGTCGGCGCACTCCTCGGCGATGATCGCGGCGGTGGCGGCGATGATCGCCGGATCGGCCTCGTCGAAGGCCAGGAGCACGCACTGCTCACCGTCACCGCCATGGCCACGGGCCGACTCCGGGCCGTCGTACAGACGCAGCACGGCCGGCGTGGCCCCGCGCTGCAGGATGCGGCGACACGCCTCGACACCCTCACGGAACGACGCGAACGAGTAGGCCACCCGCATCGAGGCCGTCGGTCGACGATGGACCCGCAGCCACGCCCGGGTGATCACCCCGAGGGTGCCTTCGGAACCGACGAACAGGCTGGTCAGGTCGGGTCCCGCAGCGGCGCGGGGCGCGCCGCCGGTGCGGATCACCGTGCTGTCGGCGAGCACGACCTCGAGCCCGACGACCATGTCCTCGATCTTGCCGTACCGGGTGGAGTACTGCCCGGCGCCGCGGCAGGCCACCCACCCGCCGACGGTCGAGATGTCGAAGGATTGGGGGAAGTGGCCGCACGTATACCCGCGGGCATTGAGGGCGGCCTCGAAGTCGGGCCCGAACGTCCCCGGCATCACTTCTGCGATCATCGACATCTCGTCGATGGCGACGAGTCCGGCGAGTCGGGTCAGGTCAAGGGCGACGCCTCCGAACAACGGTACGGACGCTCCGCACACTCCGCTGCGACCGCCGGCCGGGGTGACCGGGAGGCGGCGGCGTCGGGCGACGTCCAGGACTGCAGCGACCTCGTCGACAGTGCGGGGGGAGCAGATCACGCCCGGCAATGCCGGCACGGTGTTGGCCAGCGACCAGTGCAGCGCGAGCGGCCACCAGTCCCGCCCGGCCTCGGCGCGAGTCACGTCGTCGGCGGTGGTCGGGCAGACGCCGGCCAACTCCTCGACGACCGCGGCAGCGACGATCACCGGGCCGCCGCCCAGGTGTGCGGTGACCGACGATGGATCACCGCCGAACTCGATCGGCGGGGTCGGTGCGGTCGTCGCCGGGCGCGCCGCTGGGCCACGCTCGGGCACGGGGTCAGGGGGCCGCGTCGTCATGGAGTGGACTCCGAGACGGGCCGCATCGCGGCACCCTCAGCACTCGGGTCGGTGCTTGGGCCGGCGGGCTGAGCCTCGGCCGATTCGACTGCGGTTGCGGTGGTGTTCGCGGCGATCTCGTGGTCGATCGACTCCAGGAACGTCGCCAACTGCCGGGCGGTCTCGTCGGTCGACCAGCCGAGTTCGGGAGCGATCAACGCGGCGACGTCACCTGCGGCACGGCGCGTGGCCCGGATGTCGAGCAGCCGGGCGCGGGTGCGGCGTGAGAGCACGTCGTCGAGGGTGCGGGCCATCTCGTGGCGTACGGCGTGGACCGCCTCGGCCCTGGTGTACGGCATGCCGGCGACCAGCGGGTCGGCGAGCGTCGGATCGTCGGCCAGTATCGTCGGCAACCAGGACATATCCGATCCATACCGACCGGCGTAGTGGTCGGCGGTCGTGCCGGGGGTCGTGCCGGGAGTCCGGGCTCCATCGGCTCCCCGGAGCCGCAGGCGTTTCGTGCGGCACCTCTCCCGTCGGCCCAGCACTTCGAAGGCCGCGTCGACGGTGTCGGCCGCCATCTCCCGGTAGGTCGTCAGCTTTCCGCCGGTCACACTGATCACGCCCCGGGCGCTCGTCGTGACAGCGTGGCGGCGCGACAGGTCGGCGGTTCGGCCCGACGAGGCGGCCTTGACCAGCGGCCGGAGCCCGGCCCACGAGCCGGTCACGTCGGCCGGGGTGATTCCGGTGGTGACGGCGGCATTGAGTGCCCTCAGCACGTACGCGATGTCGTCGGCCGTGCATTGCGGGTCGTCAAGCGGTCCGTCGTAGTCGGTGTCGGTAGTGCCGACGTAGGTATGTTCGAACGTGCCGTCCGCCCGGGGACCCCACGGCACGACGAAGAGGCTGCGTTTGTCCTTCGGTACCGGGATCACCACGGCGATGTCGTTGCGCACCTTGTTCCACGGCACCGTGATGTGGATGCCTTTCGCCGGGCGGATCGAGTGGGGATCCGCGCCCTCGTCGAGTGACCGGATGCGGTCGGCCCATACCCCGGTGGCGTTGACGACGACCCGGGCCTGCACGGCGATCTGTCGTCCGTCGGCCTCGACCACCGCGCCGGTCACCCGGCCGGTGCCGAGCAACGAGACGACCGGGCAGTAGTTGGCGATCACCGCGCCATGGTCGGCCGCGGTCCGGGCGACGGTCAACGTCAACCGGGCGTCGTCGGCCGCTGCGTCGTAGTACAGGTACGCCGAGGCCAGACGCTCGGCGGGCATCGTCGGCAGATGCCGCGTTGCCGCGTCGCGCCCGAGCCGCCGATGTCGTCGCCCGATCCGCCACCCGCCGGTCAGGTCGTACATCCACATCGCGCTGCCCAGGGCTCGGGCGATTTTCGGTGGGATGACGCCGTCGCGGGTGAGGATCGGGATCATGAACGGCAGGACCCGCACGAGATGGGGGGCGTTGCGCCGGAGCCGCTGGCGCTCGTGCAGCGCCTCGTACACGAGGCGGATCTCGCCCTGCTGCAGGTAGCGCAACCCCCCGTGGATCAGCTTGGAACTCTTCGACGAAGTTCCCGAGGCGAAGTCGTCACGCTCCACCAGGGCGGTTCGCAAGCCCCGAGAGGCCGCATCGAGCGCGACTCCGGCGCCGGTGATGCCTCCACCGATGACGAGGACATCGAACTGATCGGTCGCAAATCGGTCGAGGGCGGCGGCACGATCGAAGCTCGTCGGAATCCGCAGTGACTTCGTCATCGCCATCGATCCTATGTCCGCCCTCGTGTCCGCCTACGCACGCCGGCCGCTCCGTCCGGCCGAATCAGATTTCAGGAATGGTTAGTTTGCAAGAATTGTCAATCGCAACATTCGGCGCCCTATGCTCCCCACCGTGCGTCAGCCTGCCGATCTTGTCCGCGCATTCCGCGCTCAGGGCCTGAAGGTGACTCCTCAACGCCAGCTCTTGTTCCGCCTGCTCAGTGGCAACGACACCCATCCGTGCGCCGAGACGCTCTATGCCGCGGCAGATCATGAGATGCCGGGTATCTCGTTGCGCACCGTTTACCAGACGCTCAACGATCTGGTGGCGATGGGCGAATTGCAGATGCTCGACCTCGGTACCGGTGCGGCCCGATTCGACCCCAAGGTCGACGACCACCATCACGTCGTCTGTACCGCCTGTTCCGAGGTTCGTGACGTCTATGTCACCACATCCGTCCAGCTGTCGCCCGACGATGCGCTGGGCTTCAGCATCAACCAGACCCAGGTCGTCTTCCGTGGCCTGTGCGCCGATTGCGCCGCTTCGACCGGGCCTCCGGCACTCCAATCCATCCCACATCCACCCATCCCAACCCCCACTCATTAGGAGCATCACACATGGCTGATCTCGCCGGGACGAAGACCCACGAGAACCTCAAGGAAGCATTCGCCGGCGAGAGCCAGGCGAACCGGCGCTACCTGTGGTTCGCCCAGAAGGCCGATATCGAGGGCTACCCCGACGCCGCCGCGCTGTTCCGCTCGGTCGCCGAGGGCGAGACCGGCCATGCCCATGGCCACCTCGACTTCCTGGCCCGGGTCGGCGATCCGGCGACGGGCGAGCCGATCGGTGAGACCGACGAGAACTTCAAGGCGGCCATCGCCGGCGAGACCTACGAGTACACCCAGATGTACCCGGGCTTCGCCAAGACCGCCCGCGACGAAGGCTTCACCGAGATCGCCGAATGGCTCGAGACGCTGGCCAAGGCCGAGAAGTCCCACGCCGGTCGCTTCCAGCAGGGCCTCGATGCCCTGTAGTCGATACTGATTTCGTGATCGCCGGGCGGTTCTCTCGGGAGACCGCCCGGCCTTCGCGTGTTGACCCGTTGTCCCCCGGCATCCGGAGTTTCCCGTGACGATTACGTACGACCCCCATCATCCGAAGTACCTCGACGAGGCCGATGTTCGTAACGAACTGACCCGGGTCTACGACCTGTGCCACGGCTGTCGACTGTGTTTCAAGTTCTGTTCATCGTTTCCGACGTTGTTCAGCTACGTCGACGCCCACGACGACCAGGACGCCGGCAAGCTCACCCCGGCCCAGCAGGACCAGGTGATCGACGAGTGCTTCCAGTGCAAGCTCTGCTACATCAACTGCCCGTACATCCCGGGGCAGAGCGAGTGGGCGCTGGATTTCCCCCGGCTGATGCTGCGGGCCGACGCGATGCGCCACGTCACCGGTCAGGTGTCGGCGCGCGACAAGGCGACGACGCAGATGATGGCCCGTACCGATGCGCTCGGCAAGGTCGGCACCGCGATCGCACCGGTGATGAACAAGGCGATGGGCGCCGAGAAGGGCTCGCTGATCCGCAAGGTCATCGAGAAGACGTCGGGGGTGTCGAGCCAGCGGCTGCTGCCGCCCTTCGCCCGCACTCGATTCTCGGTGTGGTTCCGCAAGCGGCCCAGGGTCCGGCTGCTCAACCGGCAGGGCAAGGTCGCGCTTTTCCCGACCTGCCTCGTCGAGTACCAGGCGCCTGCCATCGGACAGGACCTCGTGAAGGTCTACGAACGCAACGGCATCGAATGCACGATCACCGAGGGCGTCGGGTGTTGCGGAGCGCCGTGGCTGCACTCGGGCGACGTCGACAACTTCACCAAGGTCGCCACCAAAAATGTTCGTGAGCTGGCCAAATTCGTCAAGGACGGCAACGACATCGTCGTCCCTCAGCCGACCTGCGGCTATGTGCTGAAGAAGGACTACATCGACTACGTCGGTGGCGCTGACGCCAAGCTGGTCGCCGAGCACACGTTCGATTCGTCCGAGTACCTGATCCGCCTGAACAAGGGCGAGAACACCAAGCTCGACATCGAGTTCCCCGGCGAGATCCCCGAGACGATCACTTATCACACGCCGTGCCATCTGCGGGCCCAGAACATCGGCTTGAAGAGCCGCGATCTGATGAAGCTGACCGGCGCCAAGATCAAGCTTGTCCAACAGTGTTCGGGCATCGACGGCATGTGGGGATTGCGCGCCGAGAACGCCGAGCTGTCGTTGCCGCATGCCCGCAAACTCGCCGGCGAGATCGAGCGGGCCAATGGCGAGGTCGTCGCCGGCGACTGCCATCTCGCCAACACGGCGATCACCGAACAGACCGATCTGGTGCCGCTGCACCCGATCCAGGTGATCGCCCGTGCGTACGGCATCTCCGAGGAATGAGAATCATGAGTTCCGACATGTCGAGTCGCAAGCTCGTCCTGGCCGATATCGCCGATATGCGGGCCTACGAGCGTGAGCGCGAGGATTTCCGGGCGCGGGTGATCGAACTGAAGCGTCGGCGGAGGGTGCCGCTGGGCACCTTCATCTCCGTCGTGTTCGAGAATCGCGAGACGATTAGATTCCAGATCCAGGAGATGGCCCGAGTCGAAAAGCTGGTGACGGACGCCGACATCCAGATCGAGCTCGACACCTACAACGCTCTGGTGCCCGAGCCCGGCCAGTTGTGCGCGTCGTTGTTCATCGAGCTGACGTCGGACGAGTCGATGAAGGAATGGCTGCCCCGCCTCGTCGGCATCGAGCATTCCCTGAGAATCCGCCTGGCCGACGGGCGGGTCGTGATGGCGATTCCTGAGGAGGCGCATGCCGCGCAGTTGACCCGTGCGGACGTCACGTCGGCGGTGCACTACTACCGATTCGAGTTCACCCCCGACGAAGTCCTCGGGCTGGCCGAAGGTGGCGCGATTTTGATTCTCGACCACCCGGCGTGCCTCGAGCAGACCGAGTTGGCCCCCCACACGATTCGGGAGCTGTCGGTTGACCTCGCCGCGTGAAAGGCCGCGTGAAAGGCCGCGTAAAGGGCCGTGGGAGTGCGGTGTGAACGGCGGGTGACGATTCGGCAAGATCTTCAAAGAGGGTCTGGACCAGTTGGGATCCCCCACCTAGCATGAGTGACGGACACCACCCGTGGCGTCCGTAGGAAAATCTAGAGGTCATGGGGGATCTCGTGAGAACCATCGATTGGCGTCAACTCGGAGAATGCAAGGGTCTCGACCCGGCAATCTTCTATCCCGAGGACGACGACGACGGCGCGCAAGCCAAGGCCATCTGTGCGGGCTGCGGTGTGCGCGTGGCATGTCTCGAGCATGCGCTCTCCAGCCGCGAGAAGGTCGGTGTCTGGGGCGGCGCCACCGAACGCGAGCGGCGTCGGATCGTTCGTCAGCGACGACGCACCGCCTGACATCCGCCAGTCCGGCGGACGCGCAACACCATCGACAAACAATTGCCGACGACAGGTCGCCGCCTGCGACGATCTGAGGTATGACCATGTCGACGCGGGCCTCGTGCCTCGGGATTGCATTCGGAATTGCACCAGTCGGACTCTCCCCGCTCGGACGCTCCTCACTCGGACGCTCCTCACTCGGGATCGCATCATGAGCACCCTCGAAGAAGTCGGTGGATGGCCGGCCCTGATCACGTCGCTGTTGGAACGCCGTGATCTGACCGCGGTCGAAGCCCGCACGGCGATGGCCACGATACTGTCGGGCGATGCCACGCCGGCGCAGCTGATCGGCTTCGTCGTGGCGTTGCGGGCCAAGGGTGAGACCGCCGAGGAGCTGTCGGGGCTGCTCGATGCGGTGCTCGCCGCCGCCACCCGGGTCGTGCTGCCCGAGCCGTTGGCATCGAACGTCGTCGACATCGTCGGTACGGGGGGCGACAAGAGCCACTCGATCAACGTGTCGACGATCTCGTCGTTCGTCGTCGCCGGTGCCGGCGTGCCGATCTGCAAGCACGGGGCGCGTGCCGCCTCGTCGAAATGCGGTGCCGCCGATCTGTTGGAGGCACTGGGTGTGGCAATCGACATCGGACCCGAGACGGTTGGCCGGTGCGTGCAAACCGCCGGGCTCGGCTTCTGTCTGGCCCCCCGCTACCACCCGGCGTTCCGCTTCGCCGCGCCCTCGCGGCGCGAGATCGGCATTCCGACCGTGTTCAACCTGCTCGGCCCGATGGCCAACCCGGCCCGCGCCCGGCGCCAGGTCATCGGTGTGGCCAACCCGGCCGTCGCCGAGCGGATGCTCGCCTCGCTGCGCATCCACGGCTCGATCAAGGCCTGGGTGGTGCACGGCAGCGGACTCGACGAATTGACGACCACCGGGCCCTCCACAGTGCTGGCCCTGGCCGACGACGAGGTCCGCCAGTTCACGGTCGATCCGGTGTCGTTGGGACTCGCCCCGGCGATTCCCGACGAGCTGACCGGTGGTGACCCGGCCCAGAACGCCGAGGCCGCCCGCCGGGTCCTGGGTGGCGAGCACGGCGCGCACCGCAACATCGTGCTGCTCAATGCCGCCGCCGGACTGGTCGTCGCCGATAGAGCCGCTGACCTGGCCGAAGGCATAGACCTGGCGGCCCAATCGATCGACTCGGGCAACGCGGCCGCGGTATTGGATCGCCTGATCGCCGAGTCGAACATTCCCGATGCTTCTGCGGTCGCCGACGCATGATCGTGCGGGTGCCGGCTTCGTCGGCCAATCTCGGCCCCGGTTTCGATGCCCTCGGCATGGCTCTCGACCTGCACGCCGAGGTCGGCCTGCTCGACGATGTGCTTCCCCAGGGCGCCCAGGCCGTCGACGATCATCACCCCGCAGCCAAGGCCTTTCGGCTGGCTGGCGGACGAGGTGCGCTGTGGGTGCGGTGCCGCATTCCGGTCGGCCGCGGGATGGGCTTCTCGGGGGCCGTTCGCGTCGGTGGCCTCATCGCCGCCACCGTGCAACGGGCAGGGGCAGATGCTGTTGCCGGTGCGACGGCCGAGATCCTGCGCGCGGCGACGGAGTTGGAAGGCCATGCCGACAACGTGGCCGCCTCGTTGTTCGGGGGAGTGGTCGCCACTGCGGCGGGTCGGGCGGTCAACGTGCCCCTCGGGTTCGATCCCGCGGTGGTGGTGTGGGTGCCGTCGTCCACCACATCCACCGATGAGTCCCGCCACAGGCTGAGTGCCACCGTGTCGTTCGCCGATGCCGCCTTCAACGTCGGTCGAACGGCGTTGCTTGTCGCCGCCTTGGCGTCGGGAGACGTCCGGGCGCTGCGCGATGCCACCGAGGATCGGCTGCACCAGCAGGCCCGACTGAGCTCGGCCGCTCCGTCGCAGGAGGCGCTCGCCTGTGGCCTGGGCGCCGGGGCGTGGTGCGGCTGGTTGTCGGGCTCGGGTCCGACTATCGCCCTCCTGTGTGCCACCGACACAGTCGACTCGGTGATCGCCGCGCTACCCGGCGATGGCAGCGCCCGTCACATGCGGATCGATCACGCCGGTGCGGTCGTCGAGGACGGCTGAACGTCGCAGGCGTCGCAGTGCCGGGACGCCGACTTCTTGGCGCCGATGGCCGCCGGAGATGAGCGTCGAGGGTTACGCTTTGAAGGGTGAGCGATCAGGGCTCGGCGGCGACCGACAGCACAGGTTTTTCCGCGCCCGCCGCTGATCCGGATCCCGGCTCCCACCCGGCCGATCTCGCCTGCCCGGGGGAATTCGTCGAGGTCCCCGACATCGAGTCGCATGAACCGGCCGATGTCGCAGATCTCGCTGATCTCGCGGACGAGCGGTTGCGGCCGGTGTTGGAGCTGGCGTTCGCCGTCGCAGTGGCGGGTACGCGGTTGAAGCCGGCGATCGCGGCGCCGGCGACGCTACGGCGATATCTCAAGTTCCAGAAGCTGCCTAGCGGGGCGCTGACGCCGGTTCGCCGGGCCCTCGAGACCGATCAGGCTTTTCGGGAGCGCACGGCCCGAGTGGCGACCGATCAGCTGGTCGGCCCGCTCGGGATGGTGTGGCTGAACCGGCCGGCGGACTGGCGGTCGCAGATCGCCGAGATGATCGCCGACGATGACAACACGAGCACCGGCATGGCCGACCAACGGGTCGATCGGTCGTCGGAACGTCGCCGCGAGGCCGCCGAGGCGGCTCTCGCCCGGGCCCGAGCCGAGACGGTGGGACTGCAGTCCGAACTCGCCCGGCTGAAGAACCGGGTGACCGATGCCGAGACGTCGGCCGCCGTGGCCGTCGAAGAGGTGGTCAAGCTGCACGCCGAGGCCGAGCGGCTGAGAATTGCCGGCGACCGTCGGCGTGAACGGGCCCGCGTGGCCGAGGAGGATCGTGGGCGCGCCCGCGGCGAGTTGGTGGCTGCCGTCCAGCGCATCGCCGAACTCGAACGGCTTCTCGACGACGCCTTGGCGGCGCGTCAAGTAGCGGAACGCCGAGCCGAGTCCCGGTCGGCGCCGGTTGTCACCCTGCAGTCGCGTCCGCCGGTGGAGCAGACTGCGCCGCGCATCGTGCCGTCAAATGCTGCCGCGGTTACCACCTCGGCGGCCGCGGCCTCGCCTGTCAACGCTCCGCCTGCCGACGCTTCGGTAGCCAACGCTCCGATCGTCAACGAGGCGTGGCTGGCGACCGGGGCGACGCTGGCGGGCCGACTCACCGACGCGGCCGCCGCCCTCGGCCTCCTCGGCGCTGATCTGGCGATCGCGCTGCGTACATTCGGCACCACGCCGCCGGCACCCGATGGCCCGGCCGATCCGAGGCCGGCGGTCGTGCGAGGGCCGACCCCGCGAGCCGAGGAGCACGCCGCCTTTCCCCCCGGCGACGTCACACCGCTTCGTGGCCGCCGGCCGGTTGCCGCCGGGCGGCGTCAACCGTTGGCGATCCCGGGGGGGCTGCTCGACGATTCGGCCGAAGTTGCCTTTCATCTCATCCGCCAGCCCGGCGTCGTCACGATCGTCGATGGTTACAACCTGGCCAAGCTGGCTTGGCCCGACCTCGCCCTGGCCGACCAACGGGAGTGCTGCCTCGATGGGGTGGAGGATCTCGTCAGGCGGTACGGCATCCGGGCCCATGTCGTGTTCGACGGGGCGAGCATCGTCGGCGTCGGCAGCGGGCGTCGGCTGGTGCGGGTGACTTTCACGCCGAGCGGCGTGTCCGCCGACGACGAGATCCGCGGGCTGGTGCGCGAGCTGCCGGCCGATCAGCCGATCGTCGTCGTCACCAACGACCGCGAGATCGTGCGCGGGGTACGGGCCGCCGGCGCGAACGTCGTGGGTTCCGAGCAGTTCCTCGCCGTCATCCGCCGCTGATACCCGGCGCGCCGACTCAGCCTGCTCGTCTTGGAGGTACCCGGATGATGTAGGAACCTTGACACAGGGTTCAGGCACGATGCCCGCATGAGCCTCGTGATCGATTGCGCCGACTGCTCCATGCGAGCCACCAATGTCTGTTCCGACTGCGTGGTCACCTTTGTGTGCGATCGCCGCGCCGACGAGGCGGTCGTGTTCGACCTCGCCGAACAGCGGGCCGTTCGCCTGTTGACGGTGGCCGGGCTGCTCCCCGAACTCCGCCACCGTCCGGTGGTGATGGTGCCGCTGCGCCGCTTCGGGTGAGCGCGGCGGTACCGTCGGCAAGCGATGCGTCGCCGCCGTCCCATCGAGCCCACCCTGCCGTTGGCGCACGACATCGTGACTCTCGGCCTGGCCTCGGGTCTCGACGCGGCGGGCATCGCCCCGGCCACTCCGATGCTGCGGGCCCGGCTTGCCATCGAGGAGCGCCGAGCCGCGGGGCTGCACAACGGCATGGCGTTCACATTCAGGAATCCCGAGCGTTCCACCGACCCGGGGCGTGCCGTGGCGGGTGCGGCGGCCGTCGTGGTCGGAGCCCGGCGATACCAGTTGGACACACCATCCGTCGGTTCGTCCGTCGGTTCGCCCAATGCGTCGCCCGCACCGACGGCTGCCGTCGCCCGGTACGCCTGGATCGACCACTACGACCCGCTACGCGAGTCCCTTCGCCTGGTCGCGACGTCGCTGCGCGAGCAGGGCTGGCGGGCGGTGGTATTTGCCGACGACAACTCGATCGTCGACCGCGAGATCGCCTGGCTGGCCGGCATCGGGTGGTTCGGGAAGAACGCCAACCTGCTGTTGCCCGGGGCCGGTAGTTGGTTCGTGCTCGGATGTGTCGTGACCAATGCTCCACTGACGGTCAACGCGGTTCCGGTGGCCGACGGGTGCGGGGGATGTCGCCGTTGCATCGATGGCTGTCCGACCGACGCCATCGTCGCCCCGGGGGTCATCGATGCCAACCGCTGCCTGGCGTGGCTCTTGCAGAAGCCCGGTGTTTTCCCGGTCGAGTACCGGGTGGCACTCGGCGATCGCATCTATGGCTGTGACGATTGTCAGGAGGTCTGTCCCCCCAACGTCCGTTTCGGACGGGCCCGGGCCGTCGACGCCGGCGGTGCCCCCGCCGACGTGGCCGATCGCCTCAACGTTTTGGACCTGTTGAGCCTCGACGATCGCGGGCTGCTCGACCTCGTCGGACGCTGGTACATCCACGACCGGCAACCCCGCTGGGTCCGGCGCAATGCGCTGGTCGTGCTCGGCAATTCCGACGCCGGCCGCGATCCCCGTACGGTAGAGGTGATGAGGCGGTACCTCGGCGATCCCGACCCGATGCTGCGCGCCCATGCAACGTGGGCGGCCCGCCGCCTCGGTCGTGACGATCTGCTCCCGGCCGACGACGACGACCCGATCGTCCGCTCCGAGCGTGAACTGGCAATGCCCCGATGAAGCATCTGCTGGTGACCAACGATTTCCCCCCGAAGATCGGTGGGATCCAGTCGCTGCTCTGGGAGTGGTGGCGGCGTCTGCCGTCCGATGCGTTCGCGGTATTGACCAGTCCCTATCGCGGTGATCGGGAGTGGGACGCTCAGCAGACCTATCAGGTGGTTCGCACCCGCGAGCCCGTGCTGCTTCCCCATCCGTGGATGGTTCATCAGATCGACGTACTGGCCCGCGATATCGGGGCCGAGCTAGTCGTTCTCGACCCGGCAGTGCCGCTCGGCCTGGTCGGGCCGTCGCTGAAACTCCCGTACATGGTCGTGCTCCATGGCGCCGAGGTCACCGTTCCCGGTCGCCTGCCGGGCTCCAAACAGATCCTCGGCCACGTGCTGCGCCGGGCCGAGCACATCATTGCCGCCGGGGGATATCCGGCCGCCGAGGCGAATCGGGCCGCGGGCCGGGAGCTGCCGATCACCGTCGTACCTCCGGGCGTGGACACCGAACGATTCAGACCGCTGACCTCCGAGCAGCGCAGCGCCGCTCGCGATCGCCACGGCATTCCCCGAGACGCTCGATTGGTGGTCGGGGTCAGCCGGTTGGTGCCGCGCAAGGGCTTCGACGTGGCCATTCGGGCCGTTGCCCGGCTCGCGCCGACGATGCCCGACTTGATCCTGGCGATCAGTGGTGCCGGACGAGACCGCGAGCGCCTCGAGAAGTTGGCCCTCGAACTGGCCGCGCCGGTGCGATTCCTCGGTCGGGTCGACCACGACGATCTGCCGGACTTGATCGGCTGCGCTGACGTGTTCGCCATGCTGTGCCGCAACCGATGGGGCGGGCTGGAGCAGGAAGGATTCGGCATCGTGTTCGTCGAGGCCGCCGCCGCCGGAGTCGCTCAGGTCGCCGGCCGCAGCGGGGGAGCGCACGAAGCGGTCGCCCACGGCGAGACCGGTCTGATCGTCGACTCGCCGGACGATGTCGGCGCCGTCGCCGACGCCTTGCGGCAACTGCTCGAAGATGAGGGGCTGCGTCAGCGGATGGGGGCGGCAGCACGACGGCGCGCCGTCACCGAGTTCTCCTATGACGTGCTCGCCGAACGCCTGGGTCGGGCTGTGGGTGCGCTGCCATGATGGGTGGCGTGAGCAGCCATTTGCCCAGTGAGTCGCCCGGCCCGGCCAGCAGCGTCTTCGGTGGACGTGTGGTGCGATTCGATGTCGTCGGAACCGCCCTGTTCGCCGCAATGAGTGCACTCGGCTCGTTCGTCGAAGCCGTACGAGTCCCGGCGGCGATTGTCTCGGTGGTGCTCTTCGCCGTCGGCGTGGCCACGTTCATCTGGTCGTACATCTCGGCGCTCGAACGGAGCCGGATCGACGAGTTGGGAGTCGCCAACCTGTACCTGTTGACCGGCCCGACCGCCCCCAAGCCGGTGAAGCGGGCGTTGATGGGTTCGCTGTATGTACAGGTCGTTGCTTGCATCGCCGCGGCTGCCGCCGGGTTTTCCCAGGTCAGCATTGGTGAGGCCAACCCGTTGGCCTTCGGAATGCTGGTGCCGATGTTCGGTCTCGGTCTGAACGGTCTGTGGGCGTCCCGCCTTGGTACCTTCGGGCCACGTATCCTGACGCCCACGGGCAGACCAGCTGCCCGCCGGCCCGCCCCCGAACCGGAGCAGACGTCACGCCATGACTGAATCCGCCAGCCAGACCATCACCATCGACGCGACGCCCGAGCGCTGCCTCGAGGTCGTCGTCGACTTTCCGAGTTATCCCGATTGGGCCAAAGACGTCAAAGAGGCGACTGTGCTCAGTCGCGACGACGAGGGTCGGGCGACCGAGGTCGAGTTCCGGGCATCGGCCCTCGGCCGCAGCACGCACTACACCCTGAGCTACGACTATTCCGAGGCGCCGACGGGCGTGGCGTGGTCGATGGTCAAGGGTGACATCATGCGGGCGATCGATGGTGCCTACCACTTCGCCGTCAACCCGGCCGGAGGGACCGAGGTCCGCTACGACCTGTCGATCGAATTGGTCGTGCCCCTGCCCGCCTTCGTCAAACGGCGCGCCGAGGTGCGCATCTTGAACACGATTCGGGAGTTGAAGGCCCGGGCCGAGTCGTGACGTTGCGGGCCGGCATTGATGTCGGCGGCACCAAATGTCTCGGAGTCGTGGTCGACGACCGCGGCGAGGTCATTCGTCAGGCCAGGCGGCCGACGCCCAAGGGTCCCGACGCGATCATCACCACGCTGGTCAAGGTGGCCGGCGAGCTCGCCCCGTTCGATTCGATCGGCGTCGGTGTGCCCGGGCTGGTCACCCGAACCGGGATCATCCGGGCATCACCGAATCTGGTCGACATCGCCGAGTTCGAAGTCGGTCCGTGGCTGTCGCGTGAACTGGGTCAAACGGTGGCCGTCGACAACGATGCCACCTGTGCCGCCGCGGCCGAGTGGAAGTTCGGCGCAGCGCAAGGCATCGACGACATGGTGATGGTCACGCTCGGCACGGGGATAGGTGGCGGCATCGTCGCCGGCGGGGCGTTGCAGCGAGGAGCCAACGGGTTTGCCGGCGAGATCGGTCATATGGTCGTCGATCCCGATGGTCCGCCATGCCCGTGTGGCCGACGCGGCTGCTGGGAGCGCTATGCCTCGGGCAGCGGTCTGGCCCGACTGGCCCGCGAGGCGGCGGTCGGGCGTCGTGTGAACCGGGTCGTCCAGTTGGCGGGTGGCGACCCCGACCTGGTCCGCGGTGAGCACGTCCAGGCCGCGGCGCGCGAGGGGGACGCCGACGCGATCAAGGTCATCGACATCTTCGGCCGCTGGGTGGCCCTCGGACTGGTCAACCTGACCAACTTCATCGATCCGGCGATGTTCGTACTCGGCGGTGGCCTGGCGGCGTCGCACGACCTGTACATCGGTCCGATCGAGAAGTGGTTCGACCAGTTGATCTACTCGCCCGACCTGCGTCCTAAACCCGCCTTGACCTTCGCTACCCTCGGCGAGCGCGCCGGCGCGGTCGGCGCGGCGCTGATGCAGGAACTGCACTGACTGCGGCACTCCGCGTGAGCAGCCAAGGGAGGGGCGTCGCAGCTGTCACCCCGGGTCGGCTGGCGTGGCGGGGGCTCCACGGTCGAAGCCGTAGGCCCGCTCCACCGTGGCGATTCTCACGCGATAGCCCGAGTACCACCGTTCGCGACCGATGCATTGCGCCTCGGCGTGTTCGGCGACCTGCTTCCAGGCGAGCGCAGCGGCGGGGGACGCCCAGTAGGACACGGTGATCCCGACGCCGTCGTCGTCGCGTATCGATTCGATCCCGAGATAGCCGGGTTGACGACTCGACAGCTTGTCCATCCGGGCGGCCATGGCGAAGTAGCCGGCGTCGTCGGCCGAGGTGCGTCGGTTGGTGAAGATGACGGCGACATATGGTGGGTCGGGCGTGTTGGCGAACATGCGCCAAGTCTCCCCGACGGCCGGCGCAGGAGAAGGTTGAGTTTGTCGGGCGGCGTCCGACAGCCGGCCGACTCCGGTGGGGGCTGGGGTGCCGGCGGTTGATGCGATGTCGGGGTGGCCGCGCTCAGCACGTGCCGGAATCGACGACGGGTGCTCCGGGCGTGTCGGGGATCAGCGTGGAGATCTCATCGGAGTCGACCGCGTACGCGAAGCCCTTCTCGCGGGACATCGCGAACATCATTCCGATCACCCCGGCCGAGCCGTTGACGGCCGTGCCCGAGTCGCCATGGACGATGTCGATCCCGGTCAGGATGAGCCCCCCACGCTTGTAGTACGTGTGATCGAGCGGTTCTTCGAAGTTGATCTCCGGAGTTCGCTGTACCTCACCTCGCAGCGTCACCGGACCGGCGTCGCGTCGGACGGTGACGGCCACGCGATCGCCGATCACCCCGGTCACCAGCGCCGATCCGGGTGATCGTGGTGCGGTTGACGGGCGGAGTACGGCAACGTCACTCCGCAGATCGATCGCCACCAGGTCGGCGGGGGCGCCGTCGACGGTGATCGCCTGGGCCCCGCGGGTGGCATGGGCGACGGTGACGACCCAGCCGCCTTCGACAGCAAACCCCGTGGCGATCGCCGGGATCAGCGAGCAACCGTCGGAACTGATCTTCAACGGGGCGACCGACGCGGCCGGCGCGGCGGTCGAGGTCGAGGGCGGCGCCGCGCCCGACGGGACTCTCGATGCGGAGCCACCGCAGCCCACGCCGGCCAACGTCAGGACGACGGCGATGCCGCACCAGGATGTCGCTACGACCACGCAACCTGACCTTCGCCCCCGGGCCCCGTCGCCGTCCGATTCGCTGGCGCTCGGTCGGTCGGCATTCGCTTCGCTCATGTCCCGCGGGGGGTGGAGGTGCTGCGCCGGATGACGAGTGTGGGGGTCGCCAGGAGCACGGTGGGTTCGTCGTGCGTGCCGTCGGAGCGCTGACGGAGCAGATCCATCGCCCGATGCCCCATCTCGGGGCACGATTGATCGACGGTGGTCAACTCCACATGGCGCAGCCCGGCCAGCGAGGTGTTGTCGAATCCGACGAGTGAGACGTCGTCGGGGACGCGCACGCCGGCTTCCTCGAGGGTGGCCATGATCCCGATGGCCACCAGGTCGTTGGCGGCGAATATGGCCGTCGGCAACGACGGCCGGGCCAGCAGTCGGCGGCCGGCGGCGACTCCGGCCGACTCGGTGAAGTCACCGGGGATGACGTCGGGCGGAGCCATCCCCATCGCGGCAGCGGCGGCGATCACGCCGTGCCGGCGGGCGACGGCGCCGGCGCCGCGTCCCCCGTCGACGTGGGTGACCGAGCGGTGGCCGAGGGCGTGCAGGTGGCGCAGGACCAGGTCGGCTCCGGCCGGCTCGTCGGTCATCACCGAGTCGCAGTTCGGGCCGAGCACCTCGCGCCCGACGACGACGACCGGGGTGAACGCCGCGGCGTCGAGGATCAGATCGGCTTCGAGGCGGGGACTGGCCAGCACCATGCCATCGACGCGTTGTTCGAGCATCGTCTCGATCGCCGCGTGCTCGCCGGCGTCGCGCTGGCGGCTGACGGTGAGTACCAGCCGGAGTCCCAACTCGCCCGCCGCCGTCTCGACCCCGTCGTACACACCGGCGAAGAACGGGTTGTGCAGGTCGTTGAGCAACACCCCGATGGTCCGGCTGCGCCCGGTGGCCAGGTCGCGGGCGATGGCGTTGGGGCGGTATCCGAGCTGCTTGGCCGCCTCGAGTACCCGCTGGCGACGCTCGGAGCCGACCTTGGGCGAGTCGCGGAACACCAGCGAGACAAGGGCTCGCGACACTCCGGCCGCGAGGGCCACGTCGTCCATGGTCGGCTGGTCGCCGTTCCGACTGGTTCTTGACAAAACCCCTCCCAGTAGCGAAAGATATACCACCGTTAGAGCGCTCTAATGACTGAGGTCGCCGATTCCATCCTTCTCAGTGCAACCCAGGAGGGCTACGTGAACACTGTCAAGACCACCCCGATCGAGCGGCTCGCCGGCGCTCCCATCTCGTGGGGGGTGTGTGAGGTGCCGGGCTGGGGCCCGATGATGGATCCTCGCCGCGTGCTGGCCGAGATGGTCGAAGTCGGCATGCCGGCCACCGAGCTCGGTTCGCCGGGTTTCTTCCCCGACGACCCGGCCGAGGTGCGCGACCTGCTGGCCGAGTTCGACATGGGAATGATCGGCGGCTTCGTCCCACTCGTCCTGCACAACCCGGCCGTGGCCGACCGCACACGGGCCGAAGCGAAGCGTTGGGCGAAGATGCTCCAATCGGTCGGCGGCGAGTACTTCGTGACGGCCGTCGTGGTCACCGAGGACTGGGCGCCGCGCTACGAGATCGATGCCGACGAACTCGCCCACCTTGCCAGGATGCTCGACGAGGTCGATCGAATCGCCGCCGATCACGGCTTGCGCCAGGTGCTCCATCCGCATGCGGGCACCGTCGTCAAACAGGCCGACGATTTCCGCCGTGTGCTCGACGCCACCTCGGTGAGCTGGTGTCTCGACACCGGCCACCTGTCGATCGGGGGGTTCGACCCGGTCGGCTTTGCCCGGGACTACGCCGATCGGGTGGGGCTCGTCCACCTCAAGGACATGAACGACGTCATCGCCCAGCGCTACATGGCCGGCGAGTTCACCTTGATGCAGGCGGTGCAGCACGGCTTGTTCGTGCCGCTGGGCGAGGGCGACGTGGCGGTCGACCAGGTGATCCGCCTGCTCGAGCAGCATGACTACCAGGGGTGGTACGTCATCGAACAGGATCAAGCACTTACCGAGATTCCTGCGCTAGGGTCTGGGCCGATTCGCGAGGTTCGTGAGAGCGTCGCCTTTCTCCGTACGCTTTCCGAGAGCCTCTAGCGGCCGAGCCGCTAGTCGCCTTGTGAGCGATCGGTACCACACACACATCAACAAGGGGGAACGTAGTTCCATGAAGATCAAGCGCATTGCCGCTCTGGTCGCAGTCGCAGGCTTTGCCGCGACGGCGTGCGGAAGCAGCAGCAGTTCAAAGACCACCGAGGCCGCGGCCGGCGACAACACCACCGCTGCCGCTCCGGCGACTGACGCGGCTCCGGCCGCCACCGACGCCGCAGCTGCCACCGACGCTCCGGCGGCCACCGACGCGGTAGCAGCCACCGATGCGGCGACCGTGACCCAGGGCGGCGACATCACCATCGCCGTCATCACCCACAGCGACGGCGGCGTGTTCTGGTCCGTCTTCCAGAAGGGCGCGGAAGCGGCCGGCAAGGCACTCGGAGTCAAGGTCAACGTCCAGGGCTCGAACAACACCGGCACGGTGCAGTCCGACATGATCAACCAGGCCGTGGCCGACGGTGTGAGCGGCCTGGCCGTTTCGCTCGCCGATCCCGACGCCATCAAGGACGCCGTTGCGTCCGCCGTCAAGGCCGGTATTCCGGTCGTCACCACCAACTCGGGCTCCGACCTGTACAAGGAGTTCGGCGCGTTCACCCACATCGGCCAGGACGAGTTCACGGCCGGAGCGGGCGCGGGCGAGAAGTTCAACGACGCCGGTGCCAAGGTGCTGCAGTGCGTGAAGCAGGAGCAGACCAACACGGGTCTCGATGCGCGTTGCAACGGCGCCAAGAGCACCTTCAAGGGCAAGTTCCTCGATCCGATCACCACCTCGGGTGATGCCTCTGGCAAGCAGCAGGCCGAGATCAAGGCCGCTCTCGACTCCGATCCGTCGATCGACGCCGTGTTCGGTACCGGCCCGGTTGTCGGTCACGACGCCGCGGCTGCCGTGGCAGAGTTGGGCCGCACCGTCACCATCGGCGCCGTCGACCTGTCGCCTGACCTGCTCGATGACATCGCCGCCGGCAAGGTTGCGTTCACCATCGACCAGCAGCAGTACCTGCAGGGCTACATCTCGGTCGTCGCGTTGTACCTGAACATCACCAACGCAAACACCCTTGGCGGTGGCCTGCCGATCAATACCGGTCCGGGCTTCGTCACCAAGGACAACGCCGAGGCCGTCGCCAAGCTCGTCGCAGCCGGCACTCGCTGATCAGCGTGATATGAAGTGGTGGGGGGGGCCCCCCGGCGTGCACCCCCCGGGTGGGCGAGGGCGGGGGGTTCCTTGGGGGGGCCCCCGGCGCTGGGGGTTGGGAGGAAATCCGGG